>JBMYWE010000176.1:0-5787 GCA_049607125.1 Granulosicoccaceae bacterium
AAGTCGCTGTAGCGCTCGTAACGCGCATTATCTACCGCCGCTGGGCGCAGGGCGAAACGTGTCAGTGTGTCTTTCCAGGCCTTGCGATTGAGCTCGGTGTCCAAATCTTCGGCAGATTTATAGTTTTTAAACTGCTGCCAAGCCTCGTCCGGGTGATTGACGATGTACTGCGTGGCCAGCTCCAAAGCTCGATTAAAACGGGACATCAACGCCGAGTCATACTTGTCACGGTTAGCCACCACAACCAACTCATCGTACGGGGGCACACCCTCTTCCTCCAAATAGAAAGCCTTGCCCTGAAAACCTTCAGCTGCCAGCTGATGCATTTCAAAATTGCGGTAGCCACCATAGATGGCGTCAACCTTTTTGGCGGCAAGCGAGCTAGACAATGCCCAGCCGACGTTGATCACATTGACGTCATCTAGACTGACACCCGAATTGGCCAACATCACGCCAATTGTCGCCTCACCGACACCGCCGCTGATCGCCGTGCCAATTGTTTTTCCTTTTAGATCAGCCAGCGACTCTATGCCACTGTCTGCCAACACCATCAGCGTGTTGAGTGGCGTGGCAATCAACGTGGATACACGCACCAAGGGCAACTCCTCCACCACATCTTGTATCAGCTGCGGTTGGTACGTCACAGCGAGGTCTGTTTGGCCAGCAGCAACCAACTTGGGCGGCATACTGGGGTCTGCTGGCTCTTGCATAATCACTTCTAGCCCCTGCTCAGCAAAGAGCCCTCGCTGTTCGGCAATAACCAAGGCGCCGTGATCAGGGTTGACAAACCAGTCCAGCATCACCGTGATTCTGTCGGCCGCGGCGGCACTCATTGAGACGGCCAGAAAGGCCGTGCCGAGTACATATTTTTTCATTTTAGATACCATCGTTAATGCTCTTGATGCCAGGGGATCAATCGCTTGAGCAGTGAGTCGGTGCTGTAATAAAGCAGCAGAGAAAAAACAGCTAATACAAACAGGGCGGCAAACATATCGGCCACCTGCATACGGGCATTGGCGTGCAACATATAAAAACCGAGACCCTCGCCAGAACCCACCCATTCGCCGATAACGGCGCCGATAGGGGCGACAGCGACAGCCATGCGCAACCCGGAGGCAATACTGGGCATCGCGTCTGGCAATCGAACACTTAACAGTTGTCGTCTGGGGCTCGCGCCCAGCGTTCGCGCCAACTCCAAATAACCGGGATGGGCGTGGCGCAGACCGTCAAAGCAAGTCATGGTGACTGGAAAAAAAATAATCAATGCCGCCATCACCACCTTTGATGCCATGCCGAAACCCAGCCACAATACAAGCAACGGCGCCAGTGCAAAGACGGGTATTGCTTGACTGGCGAGCAACACCGGTAACAGCCACAGCCGCAGGTGCCGAAAGTGCAGCATAGACAGCGCAAAGAAAAACCCCATGCTTAGACCCAGTATCAAGCCCAGCAAGATTTCACTAAAAGTCACCAAGGTGTGATGCCACAAAGTGATTCGTAGCTCCCACAACCGAACCAACACCAGCTCTGGCGAAGGAAAAATAAACTTGGGTACACCGCTTAGTTTGACCAACAGCCACCATGCACACAGCAGCAAGACAGCGATTATCAGGCTGCGTAGGGCAGTGGCGACCACCGAACTCACGCTCCCACCCCCAGTGCCACGAGCAAATCTTGCTGCGCTGCACCGAGATCACTTAGCGAGCGAGGTGGCTGCATCGCAGGGCAGGACAGCTCTTGCAATTGAACGGGAGCATTTGTGAATCGGACTATTCGATGACCGAGGCGAAGCGCCTCTTGCGGATCGTGGGTTACCAGCAAAACCGTGCGATCTTGCAGCAGCTCGACGGCCATATTTTGCAACTCGTACCGACTGACAGCATCCAGCGCAGAGAAAGGCTCGTCCATCAGTACCAGTGGCTTGTCCTGGATCAAGGTACGAGCCAGCGCCACTCGCTGACGCATGCCCCCAGAGAGCGCTTCTGGCCGATGCGCCAAGCACCCTCCCAAACCCAGCGATTTCAGCAAGCTTATCGCTTGTTCGCGATAGCTGTGCGTCACTCTGCCAGGTGACAGACGCTGTGGCAGACACACGTTCTCCAACACCGAGAGCCAGGGAAAGAGCAAATCTTGCTGCCCCATCCAAGCAATGTTGCCTTCAAGCGTTGCACACGCACTCCGATCTAGGATGAGCTGGCTATTGTGCTCCGGTTCTACCAGCCCTGCCAGTTGACGCAACAAGCTGGATTTACCGCACCCACTGGGGCCCAACAAACATGTCCAGCCGCCGGTCACCAACCCTAAGCCGAGGTTGTTATAGACGGGCTCAACCGCCCCCTTGTAACGCAGACTAGCAGACAAGATATTCACGGAAACCACGGGAGTATTCATCTCAGCTGTGTAGAGCAAAGAAGTGATTCACCGGCCCTGCTCCCGCGCCGACATCCAACAAATCTGCAGCGGCGATGGCCGCGCTGATATAGCGTTTAGCCTGCTCAACAGCCGCAGTAAGTGAATAACCTTGCGCGCTGTAACTGGCAATAGCCGAGGATAAACTGCACCCCGTTCCGTGGGTATTGCGAGTGTCAATGCGAGGCCCTGAAAACAGCTGCACTTGCCCATCAATACACAAGGCATCTGTACTCTGCTCAGCGGCTGCGTGCCCGCCTTTCAAAAGTACAGCTTTGGCTCCCAAGCCATCGAGCCGCTGAGACATCTCAGCCATAGCATTTTCGTCGGCAGGCAACTCTCGGTGGCGCTCATCAAGTAGAACCTGAGCCTCATACAAATTGGGTGTGAGCAGGTCCGCCAGCGGTAAAAGCCGTGCTTTTAAGGCATCTACCGCCTCTGGTTGTAACAACAGATCACCGCTGCTAGCTACCATCACGGGGTCGAGGACAACCACCTCTGGTTGGTGCTGTTCCAGTGCAGTGGCGACACATTCGATGGTAGCCGCATCGCTGAGCATGCCAATCTTGATCGCACGTACCGCCATGTCATCGAACACGCTGTCGATCTGGGCCCGAACAAATTCGACAGGTACTGCTGAAATGCCCTGCACGCCCAGAGTATTTTGTGCGGTGAGCGCGGTGACGGCGGTACAGGCATAACCACCCGTTGCGGAAATAGCTTTGATATCAGCTTGAATGCCTGCTCCACCACCGCTGTCTGAACCGGCGATACTCAGGGTGATAGCTGTGGCAAGAGACATACTCTGCGCTCCTCGGCGGGGAGCCGAGGTGACCATGCAGCTGACGAATAAACAAACCCGGCGCCGCATTGAGCACGTCAGTTCCCTACGCCAGTGTTAACTGGATCAGGTTCTACGGGTCCAAGGTTTCCCTTGTCTCAGCTCTACTAGAGCCCCCCGACTAACTTGCTGCGAAGTTTGCCGCTTTTCTCTGCCTTGGGTCAAGTAGTTTTCTTCGGGAAGATTTTTCTTGCTCTGGCACCAGAACTTTTGCGTCCGGTAAAAAATTCGGTGAAATCAGTAAGAACTACCCTCTTTTCTTATAGTTAGATACATCTTCACCAAACCGACTTCTCTCTCGGCCTTCAACACTGGCCGTAACTATCAACGTCGAATGGCACCAACAACACAAAACAAATAAACCAACTGCGGCACGGTTTAAACCCCTTGCTTGCAATACCCATCAGCTATCTAAAGGCTTTCAACTGTGATATCAATACCATTCGTCGGAACTGGTAAGTAGTATCATGAAACTCTATACATACCCAAGCGCACCAAGCCCGCAGCGCGTACATTTGTTGATGGCCGAGAAAGGCATAGACATACCCAGTGTGCTTGTCGACCTGCGCGCTAACGAGCAACTCGGAGCGAGTTACCGAACAATAAATCCACGCTGCACCGTACCCGCGTTGGTATTGGAGGACGGCACTGTCATCTCGGAGGTGATCGCAGTCTGCCACTACTTAGAGGCACTGTATCCCGCACGCCCCTTGTTTGGCACCGAACCCAAAGAACGCGCGCTGATAAGCGAATGGGATCATCGTGCTGAGTCAGAGTGCTTGATAGCTATTGCAGAGGTTCTGCGCAACCGAAGTAAAGCTTACAAGGGACGCGCCCTGCCCGGTGCCCTAAACCTTGAGCAAATACCCGCATTGGCTGAGCGAGGCGAGACACGCATTCGTGCCTTTTTTGACGTGCTAGAGCAACAGCTTGCGGCTCAGCCCTTTGTGGCAGGTAAGCAATTCAGTATGGCCGATATCACCACCTATGTGGCGGTGGGATTCGCACGCTGGGTAAAAATAGAACCGTCAGACTCGCACCCCAACTTAACGCACTGGCGACAGCAGCTCGCGGCACGACCGGCTTTTCAGACCGACGGTGAGCCGCGATGATTAAACTCTACACCGCCGCCACCCCAAACGGACACAAGGTCTCTTGCACCTTAGAGGCGCTGCAACTCCCCTACGAAGTCGTGCCTATTAACTTGGCAGCGGGAGATCAGAAGCAACCCGATTTTCTGGCACTTAACCCCAACGGGCGAATTCCAGTGATTGTCGACGTACTAGCCGACAACTTTGCCGTGTTTGAATCCGGTGCGATCATGCTATACCTCGCCGATAAAACCGGCCAGCTGGTGCCTAACGACGCCAGGGGCAGATCGCGAGTAATGCAATGGCTGATGTTTCAAATGAGCGGCATAGGCCCCATGATGGGTCAAGCCAACGTGTTTTACCGCTACTTCCCCGAGAAGATCCCGCCCGCTATAGAGCGCTACCAAAACGAAAGCCGTCGTCTTTTCGAAGTGCTCGACACACAGCTGAGCAATCACGAGTGGCTCGCCGGCGACTACTCCATCGCCGACATCGCCAACTGGTGCTGGGTGCGAACTTACAAGTGGTCGGGTGTCTCGGTGGAAGGCCTGTACCATCTTAAGCGCTGGCGTGATGCCATGCGCCAACAACCTGGCATGCTCGCCGGAATCGCTGTGCCTGAACCAGTAGATAGCCTATTAAAAGACGAAAATAGAGCAGAAAAATTTATTAAAAATGCTCGCCGCTTGATACAAGATTAGTTTGATAAAACAGAGGGTGTGTCGAGACGACACCCTCGACACACCGTATCTTCGCCTCGGCGCTACTCACCACTAGAACTCAATAAATACAACACAGCATCACCTTGTTGCTCGACACGGTATATGTCGCGGCTGGCATAAAAACCCTGCACAGGAGCGCCACCCGCCTGCGCCACCATTTGCGTGGGAAATGTAAATTGCCCGTCGTCTCTAGCCACGCACTCTATTGTGTTAAATTTATTGTTAACAGAGTTGTAAAATGTGGCCTCTAAGTAAATGTGGGCATTGGAGCTACTGCCCGCCTCCCAACTGACTGCGGCGTCTGCGGCAATTTCGGCAAGCGAACTGGTGATTTGCAGTGTCTCAACCACTGGCATCGTTATATCGGAAAAAGCCGGAAATGCATCACCGGGGACGTCCAGTATAAGTGAAGAAGGCAAAGGCCCCGTCACATACTCTGGTTCAGAGCTATAGCCAATCAAACCGGCATAGTTTTGTTTGACCAAACTAAGATAAGTACCGGCTGATGAGGTCAGGGTCAGCACCTCACCCGCACTGACTAGATCCATTACCACATCGGTATCAAAGTCTGGAACCTCAATGTCGATGTCATCAAAATCTAAGCTGTCTTCATCAACTCGGCATTCGTCTAGAAGCGGCTCCAATGCAGAGGCGATCAAGGGCAGATCAACACTTGAAGACAGTCGGAAAAAACCAGCAGTTGCTTCGATTTCGTTATCGTCTG
>JBMYWE010000177.1:0-5786 GCA_049607125.1 Granulosicoccaceae bacterium
CAAAACTCTGGCATGCCACCCGGCGTCTACCACCCATCGACAAATGAACGAGGCAGAGCAAGCACAAGCAGGTGTCAGCCAGGAGATGCTGCGCCTGTGCGTGGGCATAGAGCATATAGATGACATCTTGGCCGACCTCTCACAGGCTCTTGATGCCAATTAATTTCACTTCTCTGCCTTGCCCTGATGTGAGGCTGACAATTTACACAGAGGATAGACATGCCTGAAGAAACACGCGGGCGGCTGACGCTTCGCACCCTGGCAATGCCTGCCGATACAAACCCCTCAGGCGATATATTTGGCGGTTGGGTTATGTCGCAGATGGATATAGCAGCGGGAATATGCGCTGGCCAACGCGCTGATGCTCGAGTGGTCACCGTCGCCGTGGACAGCATGAGTTTTTTGCGGCCTGTCCGAGTAGGAGACGTCTTGGGTATCTACGCAGAGGTCACTAAAATAGGCACAACGTCGATGGTGATTCACGTAGAAGCATGGGCCCGTAGAAATCGCATTGGCATTCGAGAAAAAGTCACTGATGCCAATTTTAAATTTGTCGCTATCGACGACAGCGGCAATCCAACACCGGTGCCAGAAGTAGCCATCGAGCGAAACGACGGCGCGCACTTCTAAGCGGTACGGTCGAGCCCCAATTGCGCGGGCTCGGCCAAAACCCAACTGACGTTAAATGCCGATGACTCTTCACAATCGAGGGTGATCTCCCCCCCGCTTTGCGCGACCAAGTACGCGACGATCGTCAGGCCCACGCCGTAGCCTTCGATATGCGTCACGTTGCTGTCGCGCGCGTAAGGAAGCCAGAGGCTCTCAAGACCGTAGCTTCCCGCTCCGATTGACTTGGCACTGAGCCTTATCGAGCGAATACTCGAGCGCGCATCAACCGAGGTGCCCACTTTCAACTCGGCAGAAGACCTCTCTGGACAATATTTCCGCGCGTTGCTGAAAACCTCCACCAAAATAGATTTCAACGCCTGTGGGTTAAACCTCAGCACAAAGTCTAGATCGTCCAGTGCGGTCACAGAGACATCTGTAAATTCTCTTTGCACGCTTTGGAGCACATCAGAAAACACCAGCTCGCATTCCATGTCACCGACGTCTATCTGATTAGCAAAGCGCTCCAAGCCCTCGAAGCCATACTCACCCTTTTTTGCTATTTCGTTGATCATCTTGACCAACTCCAGCTGCGACTCATCAAACTCGGCGTCTAGCGTCAGCATTTCAAAAAGGGCGCGAATCTGCCGGAAGTTCCTAATTGAATCGTGCGATAGCCTGGCAAAAAGCTTGGGCAGTAGCAGCTTGTCTTCCCCTAGTGTCGAACTCATGCGTCTACATACCTCGCCGGATAGACTAATGTGCTGTTGAGCGCGCTCTCGCCTGTCGACTCAAATTCCAGCTTACTGCACACGCATATCGGGGCGGCTCATCTCTCCTTGAGCCGGTCACGGGTATAGAACGCACACAAACGCTATATCGTTCCCTATGTCTGCGAACAATTGTGTGAATGCAACTCACGAAGAGCCAAATAAGACGCGAGCGCACCGGCGTTTTTCGGACAAGCCGCTATTGACGGGTGCTGAAAATATTTGATGCGACTATGCAAATAACGATTTTGAAGAGCACCAAAAGGCAGCCATACATCCTGCGCTATTGATCCTAAAGGCCGCTCTGTGCCACGGCGTATCCACAGTATCTCGTAGAAGCGGGCACGATCTTCGAGCAGATAATCCTGCACCAAAGAAAGCCCCTCGCCACTTAATGAGGCTCGTAGCCACTCGAGCTGACGCACAGGGCAGAGGAGAAAATCGGCATCGATTTGCGGGTGGCGGAGCAACAGTGAGCGCACCATAGCAATGCAGCTATTACCACCCACCCCCGCAATAATGATCAATGGCTTAGGCTGTTGCTCAAGTTGAATGCGGCAAACATCACCACAATGTACGCGCCATCGCTCAGGTGCAGCAAGGCCTTGCTCTAGTTTGCCTCTTATAGCATCGATTAGCGATTTTTCACGATCGACAAAATGCACCACCGCAGACGTACGCTGCAGTAACTCAAAACCCAACTGGCCATGATCACAACAACAATCCCAAATATCACTGTAATCATCGGGAATAAGGTCTGCAATAGCCCGAAGTCGTCTGGAGAGCATGCTTTAGTTTTGATCTGAACTTGACTGAGATGATGCGCGTCTGGCACTGTGCTGCGCAAATTCAAATCCACGCTGTAAGGCCCCTTCGATCAAACCACCATTGGGCGCCAGTGTTTCGGCAGCAATAAGATGTAAGCGCTCTGCCCAAACCTCACCGTTGTGGGGTGGAGAGCGATACTGAGGATGGGCTAGCAACGGCAGCCGGTCTTCCGGAGACGCGGTGTAAGATTGCTCGCTCCAGTCTTGCCAAAGGACATCCAAGGGGTTTTCTGCCTGAGGGCCAAACAACATCGCCAGCTGCTCAAGTGACTTCTGAGTAAGAGCTCGCTCACCGATGTCTCGGCGCTCTTTTGCGGGCAATCGCACAAAGCCGAACAGTGCGGCACTACCGGCAGGTCTACTAGAAGACACGGCAACATCGCTCGAAGCATCATGTACCTCTGCCAGCACCCCAGAAGAGCTGAAAGCATCACCCGACAAGCCCTGCTCGCGCCAAAAGGGCTTTTCGTAGACAGCAAAAAACTTTGCTTGCGCGGCCATCCAAGTGGGGGTTTGATCGAGGTAGAGCTTCAGATCTGCGGCTAGGCCGGGCTCACAGTTGATCGTGTTCAACAGTCTGGGAGGTGCCGCAAATGCCACACATTGTGCCGCCAAATACTGCCGACCCTCTGCCGTGTGCAGTGTCGCTCGAACCCCCTCTTGGGTACACTGCAAACTGTCGAGCGCTGTATTGAGATATAAACTACCTGCGGGGAGATCCTGTGCAAGCGCTGATACCAGAGCACCCACACCACCCGCGATGCGCTGAGCATGCTGCATGGGCTTCATAAGCGAGTTCCGGTGGATAGCTCCATCCGGGGTTTGATGTAACAAATCCCCTTCGCAAAATTGCTCTTCAGTCGCGAGAGAAAACGTTTCGAGCAATCGCGCCACATGCGGCTGACCACGCCAAACCCAAGACGGCCCTAAATCAAATGCTCCCTGCTCCGAATAATGCGTCAGTGCCCGACCGCCTAGGCGATCCCGAGCTTCGATCAAGCTGAATTCCAATCCTAACTTTTGGCAGTGCCAGGCCGCAGAGAGACCGCTGAGTCCAGCGCCGACAATAAGAATGGGTTGAGCCATAGCGAGCGCCTCAGACGTTTTAAGTCACACTAGATAAAAAAAATTGATAGGACAGCTAAGCGACCTTTTATTGCAAAAATTATTGGTGTTTTCGGGTTGGCGTCGCAACCACTAAGGCTCAGCTGGCTGAGAAAACCCGCATTCTAACGCGGCAAGGTTCAAGCGTATAGACAACAGCTACCGGTAGCGAGCAGGTGGCATTGCTTGCCAAATAGTTTTTTTTATCACAGCGACAAACGCTGCTTCTGATCTATGCCGGCACCGCGACACCACAGCCAACGAAAAAAGGCTTATGCTACTTTGAAGAACGATATTTTGTTGGCTAAATCTGCCGATTTGACGCTCATTACCTCACTTGTACTCGCCGCTTGCTCCACCAGTGCCGTGTTCTGCTGTGTCGTCTGGTCTAACTGAATCAACGCTTTGTTAATTTCCTCAATCCCCAACGATTGCTCAGAACTAGCTGTACTAATACGTTGTACAAAGCCGGAAAGCTCAGCCACAGCGGCGATCATACTCGATAACTCTTCGCCAGAATTTTTGACCAACTCCGAGCCTTGGCTGACCTTAGAAACACTCTCTTCGATCAAGTCTTTGATCTCTTTGGCTGCCGCCGCACTGCGGCCAGCCAACTGCCGTACTTCGCTGGCCACAACCGAGAAGCCTCTTCCTTGCTCACCTGCTCTAGCTGCCTCTACCGCCGCATTCAGTGCCAATAAGTTTGTCTGGAAGGCTATTTCATCGATGACAGTGATAATGTCCGCAATTTTGGTACTGGATTCGGCAATTTCATCCATGGCAACAACGGTTTTTTTACCTAGCTCACCACCCACTTCAGCCCGACTAAGAGTTGAAGTGGCCAGCTGGTAAGCCGCGTTTGCATTGTCTGCATTTCGCTTCACAGTGACCGTTATTTCTTCCATGCTACTTGCTGTCTGTTGAAGGTCTGCGGCTTGTTGCTCAGTGCGCTGGCTGAGGCCAAGGTTTCCACTGGCTATATCTTGGGCACCATTTCGTACATCAGCGGAAACGTCAGCTACCTCGAGCAACACTTTCCTCAAAGCATCTCGCATACCCACAATCGCTGCATAGGCACCCTCCCTTTGCGCGTCGCTTTCCTTGCTACTCAGGTCACCGCCGCTAATACCTTCAGCAACCAATCGCACTTCACTGGGGTCTCCGCCGATTGCCCGGTATAAAAGGCTACTAATACGCCAAGCAATGAACAATATAACAACAGCCGCAAAACCAAACATGGCAACTGAAGTCATCAACAGCAGATGTGAAGACGCCAATACTTCACTCTCATCGAGCTCAATCAATAGCGACCAGTCGATTCCGGGAATGTCAATTGGCGCAAAGCCAATGTACTTCGAGGCCTCATCAGCTTCCTCTATCATCACACCCGTCTCACCACCTCTCGCTCGGTTGAGACTAAGGTTGTCTAACTTGACTTCTAAAACTGCTGGTGACTTGTCGAGGCGCGGTTGAGCCCGCAGGTACCCATCATCGCCCACAAGCAGTGCTTGACCTGTCTCGCCCATACCCGCTTCTACCATTGTCAATTGTTCGACTTTTGAAGAAGGAACTTGCGTGGCAAGCACGCCGACAACCTCACCCTCTTTTAGCAGAGGGGTCGCAAAAAAAGCGGCGGGCGCCGAGTAGGAAGGCAGGTAGCGACTCATATCTTCAAAGACTGGGCCGCCCTGAGGACTTGCAATAGCCCGCTCGACAACTCGGGCTAAACCGGAGTTAGACAGTTCGCTTTGGCGTAAATCGAGGCCAAAATCTGTTTCTTTAAAAACCGAATAGACAACATTCCGTTTTTTTGCGTCGATCAGAAAAACATCATACAACCCATAACGTTGCTGTATTTCTCTAAAGTACTTATGGTACCTAGCGTGTATATCGCTGTAGCTTGAGCCATCTTCGGATCGTGTCAGGCGATCCTTTTCCCCAAGAGGATTAGCGTTTTTGACGATGTATAACCATTGAGCCATTAAACCACTTTTGGTATTAGGTACGAGCTTATCACTGTCAATTGCAAGAGTATCTCCAGAGGACTCTTGGTAGGCTTCAGAAAAAACGCGGCTATAGTAATCACTAACAGACTGTTGCACCCCCTCTGCAGGGAGTCCATACGACGCAATATCAAGTTCACCCAATTTGTTAAAGCTCTCATCGAACTCAATCAATGCATCTACGGTTTGGTTGTTTCCCGCCAGCGTTGCATTCATGTCTATCAGGTTGTTGAGGTAATCCTCCATATGTGCCTTACGGCTCTCGAGCAGGCTGATAATCCGATTGTTCGCTTCCTGTTCAAACAAGCTTTGCGCCTGCAGACCACTGACAACCGTTACCGAGACTAAAGGAACCAGCCCCGCCAACAACATGGATATCACTAGAAGTCGCTTCATGCTCCAGTTTTTCATTGGATCCATCCAAAAACTATCTGATCCTGTAACAGCGGCTTTAGTCAAAATCACCTTAGGTTATT
>JBMYWE010000178.1:0-5715 GCA_049607125.1 Granulosicoccaceae bacterium
TCAGGCATCCGCTCTACAGAATGGGCACTCATCCATGCCCTCATCCGTCAGGAAAGCATGTTCGACCCCAACGCAAAAAGCGGCGCAGGCGCACGCGGACTGATGCAACTGATGCCGATTACTGCCAAGGAGCTTGGCGTGAAAGACCCTTTTGACCACAAAGAAAACTTGCGTGGTGGCGTGCAGTACCTTGGCAAACTCTCTAAGCGATTCAACTACAACCCCAAACTCACCCTTGCTGCCTATAACGCTGGGCCTGGCAATGTGGTTAAGTATCGCGGCATCCCTCCTTTTCCCGAGACCAAAGCCTACATAGAAAAGGTGATGAGCAAATTCCTGCACTACATGGAAAACGCTGCAAGCTAATCGCCTTAGAGCTGAGCTTTGCTAACAGCTTTCGAGGTATCGGCGCGAGAATCAAGAATACGTTTCGACCTGCTCTGCTGAAAACTCTATAATCACCGTTTTGTGCCGAGGCTTTCCTTTGCACACAGACGGACACCGACACCCATGAGCAAGCCCGAGCAGCCCACAGCCGCCGCCAATTTTATTCGCCATCTCATTCGCGACGATATCGAGCAGGGCAAGAACGCAGGTCGAGTCGGCACACGTTTTCCGCCAGAGCCCAACGGCTATCCGCACATTGGGCACGCCAAGTCTATCTGCTTAAACTTCGGTACAGCCCAAGAGTTTAATGGCAGCTGTAACCTGCGCTTCGACGACACCAATCCTGAGAAAGAAAACGACGAGTTCGTTCAGGCAATTGCAGAAGATGTGCAATGGCTCGGGTTTACTTGGGACAATCAGTTTTTTGCCTCCGACTACTTTGAGAGACTCTTTGAATTTGCCTTAGCGCTGATCGAAGACGGCCTCGCCTACGTGGACGATCAAAGTGCAGATGAAATCCGCGCCCAGCGCGGTACCCTCAAAGAGCCGGGCAGCAACAGCCCATTCCGCGACCGCTCGATTGAAGAGAATGCTCAACTTTTTAAGGCCATGCGCGCCGGCGAGTTTGAAGACGGCAGCAAAGTCCTGCGCCTAAAGATCGACATGGCCTCGCCAAATATCAACATGCGAGACCCTGTGATCTACCGCATTCGCCGTGCGCACCACCATCGCACGGGAGATGCTTGGTGCATCTACCCGATGTACGATTACACCCACTGTATCTCCGACGCCATCGAATCGATTACCCACTCTCTGTGCACGCTTGAATTCGCCGATCACCGCCCACTGTATGATTGGATACTCGATCACATCCAGATCGACAATCATCCTCAGCAGATTGAATTTGCACGCTTGGCGCTCGAGTATACGGTCGTCAGCAAGCGCAAGCTCGCCGCGTTAATTGAGCAAGGAGCCGTCGATGGATGGGACGACCCGCGCATGCCCACTCTACGGGGCATGCGTCGTCGCGGTTTCACCCCCGCTTCGATCCGTGTTTTTTGCGAGCGCATTGGCATCACCAAAAAAGACTCATGGATTGAAATGGGCGTGTTGGAAGACTGCATCCGCAGCGACCTCAACCAAAATGCCCCACGTCGTATGGCCGTGCTAGACCCTATAAAAGTGGTGCTCAGCAACTATCCAGAGGACAACGCTGAGACCCTCTCCTTACTCAACCACCCGCAACGCGAAGAACTCGGCAAGCGTGACGTAAGCTTTTCTAAGGAGCTGTATATTGAGCGAGAAGATTTCGCCGAAGTGGCACCCCCGAAGTACAAGCGCTTGGCGCTAGGAGGCGAGGTACGCCTGCGTGGCTCCTATGTCATTCGCTGCGATGAAGTAATCAAAGACGACAAAGGGGAGATCGTCGAACTGAGATGCTCGGTGGACATGGCCACACTCGGCGTCAAACCCGAGGGCCGCAAAGTCAAAGGAGTGATCCACTGGGTTGACGCAAAAACAGCGGTAAATGCCGAAGTACGAGTCTACGACAGGCTATTCTCCAACCCCAACCCGAATGCCGTGGACGACTTCACCAGCGCGCTCAATCCAGAGTCACTCGTTGTCATGCCAAACGCAAGGCTTGAGGCCTCGCTGCGCGATGCTCAAACTGAAGACGTCTTTCAATTTGAGCGCATGGGCTACTTTTGCTGCGACCCAGACAGCAACGAAAAAAGACCGGTGTTTAACCGCACAGTGACCCTGAGAGATACCTGGTCAAGCTAGAAAAAACCAACAAAAAAAGCCCAAGACTCAGAACAAGCCTTGGGCTTTTTACATTGGCCATACTTCAAACACGCAACAAACCTGCTTGCAATTGACGCTGCCGCAGCTTGGCGTACAGCCACAGGTTTACCGCACCCGCTTTACTCAAACCGGCCGAACTGGCTCGCATTGTTTCAGCGAGCTGCTTAATCTCAGCGTGTTCAGCGCCTAGCCCATTTAACCAGGCTTCAACTTCGCCACAAGCAGGCTTATCGCCATCGTCAATCAAGTGCTCAGGCAGTGGCCGAAAGCGTTGGGCGCTACTGAGATTGAGCAACCACTGAGGCCACTGCGTGTCGTCGGCATGACAATGACCCAAACGCACCAGCACATCGAGCACCACCGGCATCGACATCGCAACCCCCAAAACACTCATTAGCAAAACTTCGGCACCGGGAGCACCCACCCACATACTCGAAGCCCCGTAAGCCACGCCCCAACTAGCGAATACCAGCGACGCCACGCCAGCCCATGCAGCGCGACGCAATCGCGCGCAAGCCCTGATAATTGCACGATCCGACCCAAACGAGGACATCACTTCTTTCTCCAATCATCATTTTCTAACAATCAAAAAAAGCGCCTCAAGCTATTGCTGAAGCGCATTTTTGTTATCGGACATTCGTCCCCAAATCACAGGGCCTCAAGCAGTCGGGTATACCACTGAGCGTCAGAGCATGCCAGAAGCTGCTTTGAAGTCGCTTAGTCAACCGACAGAATTCGGAACTGCACTCGCCGATTGAGGCGACTATCGCCTTCCGCTGCCGCAGGTTGACTATCAGCGTATGCGATCAGCGACAGACGATCTGGTGCGATACCTTTCTGCCACAAGTAGTTGCTCACACGCTGTGCACGCAATTCAGACAGTGCCCTCGCATTGCCGCCTTCCGCGGTGTCGGTGTGGCCTTGAATTTCAACCCGCATTTTGGGGTAGTCGTTCATGGTATTGAGCAGTTGCTCGATTGCACCCGCACCCATCTCTGTTATGAAGGCCGAATCTCGGTTGAAGTAAACGTTTTTCAGCTGGCTCAGGTCAGCAGTTTTAACTGACTTTTCGGCCTGCTCTACCTGTACCGCGTTCTCCACCGCAGCGGTTGTCGTCGCGGCGGTCACTACTTCAGGCAGCTCGATTGCCGAGTCTTCTTGCATCTGCTGATGCTTTTTCATTTTGTGATGCTTTTTTCCGTGCTTGCACGGCTTATCGCAGTCTTTCATATGATGTCTGCGATGGTGGCCACCGAAGTCTTTCACTAACAGAGCGCTGGCCATACTCGCATCACCATCAAATACTTCAAGGCTCGCGCGCACTGACAAACCGTGCCTTAGGTAAAAGCGCGCGCCAATACCAGCGTTGCCCAAAATATCGTCGTCGCGATTTGCGTCTGCGCCTTTGGCCTCAGTTTCTAAGGCGCCCATGCCTAAGGTCAGAAATACAGTTGGCTTTTTGTGGCCTTTGCCAGCGCTCCAAACATCCCAAACGGTGTTGATACCATAGCTGCTGTAGTCCACTTCAGCTGCAGGGCTAAATTCTGCTGTGCCAAGGTCTGCAAAGTAAAGCTCAATGCTGCCTTTGCTGCCCATGCGTTTACCGATCACGGCTTTGTAACCTGAGTCACGACCATCATCATTGATCTCGATACCCGCGTCCAAGTCTGGATCAAGGCGCACCGCGCCGCCTCCAACGCCCACATACAAACCTGCTTGGGCTACACCCATAGCCCCCAGACATACCAGTGCAACGCTTCTCGCTACAAACTTTACTTTGTTCATTTTTTTACCCTTTCACCAATCCGTGCCGATTTGTCACCATCATGGACAAGTCCGACGTATTCTCCATTGTGTACGCAGTGAACGTGCCAGTACACGGTCGTTCACCTGAGCTGCAGTGGTAAGCCAAGTTAGCTGCCTGTAGAATTCAACCCATGTCACCGCCCTAATGGAGAGAATTCGTGACCCTGAATCAAAGATTGACTACCTTGCTCTGTGCGACTGCTGTTTTTACATTGAGCGCCTGTACGCAAGAAACCCAGAACCGTCTGGGCCGCACGATGCAAAACTGGACAGGCACCGATGGTGTGCTGGAGATATACAACGGCGGCAAACTAGTTCGCCGATTCATGAAAATCGATAAAATATCGACTGGAACTGGCACAGACAATGGCGTTTCTCGCCCGTATCGCTTCGGCTACGGCATTCTAGATGCCAACCTAGACGGCACAGCGGACAAATCAGAAGGTGACAAGGTTTATTTTGAATTTTCCGACTACAGCACCCAATATGTCTTTTACGCCTCACCCAACACTTGAGCACAAATATCATGCAACTCGACAAAATGGCTGAGCAGTTAGCCAATGCTTTTCCAGGCGAACACGCTGTCTTGGATGGGGATGGTTACAAATTCGAAGCAACCGTCGTCAGCGAGAAATTTGATAACGCCAATACTTTGGCACGTCACAAGTTAGTGTACGCGGCTGTGGATAGCTTCATAAAATCAGGCGAGCTACACGCGCTGAGTATCAAAGCCTACTCACCTTCGGAATGGGAAGCCATACAGCCCTTATCCTAACGAGACAAATGAGGCTCCAGCTCTGCCAGTGCCTGCAAACTATGCGCAGGCAAAAGCGCCTCTATATAAGGCAACGACTGCTTTAAGGCGGGATCCAACTTGGGGCCGCCTGGTCTTGCCAGCAGCGGGTGCAACCAGAGCACCTTTTTAGCTCGTGCCGACATCCGCTCCACCTGCTCTGCCAGCTCCCCGCTGGCGGCCGTATCAAAGCCATCGCTAAATACCAATACGATAGTGCGGCTGTGCACTGTGCGATGCAAATAGTCTGTATTGAACTCTGCAAATGAGGCCGCGATCCGTGTCCCACCCAACCATCCCCGCGACAGTGCGGTTAAACGCTTTTCGAGCTGATCGATCTTCTTTTCGCGCAAAACATCACCCAAGTGTATTAAGCGCGTGTGGAAGGCATAAACATCCGCCTCTTGAAAAGCCTCCGACACCCCCATGGCGAAGCGCATAAAGAATTTGGTGTAGACATCCATCGACTGTGAAACATCGAGCAGAATCACCAAACGAGGCAGGCGCTTCTGTCGCCGGCGAAAGTGTAAGCGCATGGCCTCTCCGCCAAATGCCAGAGCACTGCGCGTGGTCTTGCGAAAATTCAGCACCCTGCCCCGCCCGGCGCTACGCTGCCGCCTAACTAAACGCCGCTTTATCCGTCGCGCGAGTTGGTCTAACCAATTGGCAAGCTCTCGTTGCTGTTCGCGATCAAAAACAAAGCGGAAATCCGCCATCGACAGCGTCTCTTGATTAGAGCCGCCACCACTGGCTTCGTCGGTGTCGGATGCCGGGCGCTGCTGCCCCTGCAATTCACTGAGGTAACGCATGCCGGTTCCACCGCCACCCCCGCCAGCGTTGAAGTCTTCAGGTCCATCGCCCTCGCCCCCCTGCTCGACTTCCCGGGGGTAAAACCAAGCGATATAAAAAGCTTCAAAGCGTGA
>JBMYWE010000179.1:0-5708 GCA_049607125.1 Granulosicoccaceae bacterium
CACAGCCTGCTCAATTTTGTTTAAATCCCAAGCGGGGTCAATAATGACCGAGCTCTTGGTTTCTCTGTTGCTGAGAAGATAGCTGTAGTTGACGATTCTATCGCCGACCACGCGCAGGGTTGCGGATTTTAAGGACATGATTTAGTGCTGTTTATTAAGCGTTTGAATTGATTTCACGCGATGGAAAAAAGAATACCAGCCGCACGTTGCGGCTGGTGTCTATTGGTCGAGCTTTGGCCTCCGTTGGCCGCAGCAGTTGCCTATAACTTGACGTTGTTCACGATACTGGCCGTGAGTTTCTTTTCCATCGAACGACAAGAAAAATAAGCGGCGATCTCGCCAGTGGCCCACAGTGGGCATTTGAGGTGAATTTTCCAATTTACTTTGCAAGTATTATCGCCAGTGCGGGTCAAACGGAACTCGCCGAGGTGCTTGGCAATTGGCGGACCACCTTTGACAACGGTGTAGTCATAGCCAATCTCACTGCCGGCGCCCGGTGGGTGCCAGGCGATTATCTCTTCGCTCATCCACCCTTTCATAAACCAAAGGCGACGAATGGCGCCTTTGCCGTTGGGGGTGTCCTGGCCTTCTTGGTCCAGAAAGCTCTGTTCGACCATGTCATTCCAGGCGGACATATTGGCATGGTCGGTCAGGTGGTCGAAAGCTTTTTCGACGGATGTATTCAGCTCAGCGCTGATATTTGCAACTGCCATAGCAGTGTCCTCAAGCATGTTAGGGTGCGCCCTCGAAGAATCGGGGGCGGTGTTATTTAGGGTTTATTTCAGGTCTTTGCTGTGCTCGACCAATTTCGCTATGGTGTAGTCCATCTCTTCCTTGGTGTGCAGTGCATTGATGAAAAACCGCAACCTTGCCTCGCCCTCTGGTACAACCGGGTAGAAGATCGCTTGTACATTGATACCGTCTTTGTCAAGACGGCTAGATAGTACAACCGACTCATCCGAGCCCCCAGCGATGATTGGCACAACGGCGGTGCCGTCAGAGATGCCGGTATTCAGACCATTCTCCTGTGCCTTTTTCAGAAAGTAGGCTGAGTTTTCTTGCACGGCTTCGGTGCGCCATGTCTCTTTTTGCATCTTGCGCAGACCACATAGTGCTGCGGCAGCAGAAGGGGGTGGAGAAGTTGCACAATACAAGGCTGCACCTGGTGCGTTGTAGCGCAGATTTTGAATGAGTCGCTCAGAGCCAGCTATATAGCCGCCCACGCTACCGATAGACTTACTCAATGAGCCCATCCAGATTTCGACCTCGTCGGGCTTGATACCCATGGCCTCTTGCGCACCGCGGCCGGTGGCGCCGATAGTGCCGAGTGAGTGAGCCTCGTCCAGCATCACCGAGGCATCGTACTTGTGCGCTACGTCTATGATGGGTTTGACGTTGCCGACATCGCCGTCCATAGAGAAGACACCCTCGGTCAAGACCACACAGCGCTCAGCGCGGCGGCGGTGGATCTTGAGAATTTTATCCAACGCCTGCGCGTCGTTGTGCGGGAAAGTTAGACGGCGAGCGCCCGACAGCAAAGCCCCGGTGACCATTGAATTGTGGATCAGCGAATCGTGTACGATCAAGTCGCGCTCGCCGAACAAAAAGCCGATGGTCGAGACGTTGGTTAAAAAGCCACTGACAAAAACCAGTGCGTCTTCGGTGCCAAAGAACTCAGCAAACTCGGCTTCCATCTCTTCGTAAAGTGGTATCTGACCGGAGACAATGCGCGCGGCCGATACAGAGGTGCCGTATTTGTCAATGGCGTCCTTGGCGGCTTGCGCCAAGTCCGGGTCACCCGCGAGGCCGAGGTAGTTGTACGACGAGTAGTTGATCATCCAGCGGTCGTGGATCTTCAGTTTGGCGCCGTCGCGCTCCGACCAAGGGCGAAAGTAGGTGTTATTTAACCCTTCGCCGCTGAGTCGTTCGCGCAGGCCTTCGCCCTGGCGGATCAGATCGACCACGCCCGGGTGGTCGTCAAAGCTGCGCCCGATGGGTTTTATCTTTTCGTTGCCAGTGGCGGCCGTCTTATTAAAACCCGATAGGGCGCCTTTTGAGTTGGGAGGATTGTTGGTCATTGTTATGAAACCTGTGGAATGTCTAGGTCGCCCTCATTGGCAGAGGTCGCGTCGAGTTCAAGATCGGCTTTGACGTTGCTGTCGCCGTCGGCCACTGCGGTGGGAGCGGCAGGCTCTTCGTCCAGCTTCATCAAGCTCACCAGTTCTGCCGCTACTTCTTGCAGCGTCTTGCCGCCCAGCATGGACAAAATGGAGATTTCGATACTCAGTGAGCGGTTAATCATGGATTGCAGTTCAACGGCTGTGAGTGAGTCGATACCAAAGCTGTCAAGTCCTGACTCGAGGCTGATGTCATCGGCCGACATCTGCAAAATGTCTGAGATATGCTCTACCAAAATGCCGGCGACTGTGGCTTCGCGTTCTGGACCGTTCATGCGGCGCAGACCGGCAATCACCGAGTCGTTACTGTTGCTCGCTCCAAACTTCTCGACCACTTGCTCGAAGCGGAAAGAAGCAGCGGCGCGTGGCTCGGCGTATTCCCAGATGGCCCAGTCGACGTTGACGGTAGCAACCTGCGCAAGGTTCCAGCGATGGATGCGGTCGAACAGCATCTGCATCTGGTTACCCTTGGTCATGAACAAGCCCATCAGCTCCAAGTAACGAGCCGTGTCGTCGTTGCCAGCGGCCATGCCCGCCTCAGCCACGGGGCCGAGGTTGATACTGTTGCCCGGCAGGCCAGAGGCCAGACGGTGCTGCACAAGGGAATCCATGTAGGAATTGGCGAGGCAGTAGTTGGCCTGACGCGTGTTGCCTGTCATGGTGGCAATGGAAGAGAAGACCAAGAAGAACTCGATGTCGGTGTTCTCGGCGGTCAGCTCGTGCAAGTTGGCAGCGCCTTTTATCTTGGGCGCGGCCACTTTCAGAACCGCTTCTTCGTCCATTTCAAAGAATGGTTTGTCGTCTAGGGTGCCAGCCGCGTGGATGATCGAACCGAGCGGACCTTGAGCTTCCAGCGTCTTGATGACTTCGGCGAGCGAGTCGCGGTCGGCGGCGTCGCAAGCGAAGGCGCTGATTTTCACACCACGTGCTTCCAGCGCGGCAACCGTTGCCTTGGCGCTGTCTGATTTATCGCCACTTCGACCGAGCAGAGCCAAGTGTTTGGCACCGTTGTCGATACACCAGTTGGCGACTAAGAGGCCTACGCCACCAAAACCACCAGTGATTAAAACTGTCTTCTCGGGGGTCAAGCCAGTCTCTCGGGTGTGAACCGTAGAAACTTGCGGCTGGCCTTCGAGGTTGATAGTGACCTTGCCTATCTGCTGCGAGCGCGTCAGGTAGGCAAAGGCATCAGAGACGTCGTCGGCGCTGAAGTCGGTCACTGGCAATGCAGGCACGTCACCGTTGGCGATGAGTTTCCAAGCATCGTCCAGTATGGCCTCGGCGTCGGTGCGACGACGATGGGTGAGGAAGTCCAGATCCAGAGCGCTATAGCTGATGCTCCGGTTAAACGGCTTCATGTCTAGGCGGTTGCCGGTGAAGATGTCTGTCTTGCCGATCTCGATAAAGTGACCGAAATCAGCCAGCGCTTCGAAGGAGAGCGGTACAACGCCGCCACCCACTGAGTTGAAGACTACGTTGACACCTTCGCCTCCGGTGATTTCGCGGACTTCGGCGGCGAAGTTCAAGGAGCGAGAGTCGAGCACGTGATCTGCACCTTGAGCCTTGAGGAAGTCGCGCTTTTCTTGGGTGCCCGCAGTGACGATAGTGGTCGCGCCGTAGTGCTTGGCCAAGAACATGGCGGCCATGCCAGCGCCACCGGCAGCTCCGTGGATCAAGATGCTGTCGCCAGCGCGCAGTCGAGCGTGATCGCGCAAACCCCACAGCGCTGTGCCGTAGACAACCGTTGCGGCCGAGGCTTCGGGTAGCGTGATGTTCTCGGGTACAGGGCGCAGGAAGTCGACAGACTTCTCGCCGCGCTCTACGTTGGCGCAGATGTAGCGGCGGAAGCAGTCTTCCTTAGAGACCACGACGCGGTCGCCGATGGCGTACTCGCTGACGTCTGAACCGAGGGCGGTGACGATACCCGAGCACTCGTGGCCCAGTCGCATACCCGCGGCGGTGTTGGACATCATCTCTTCGGTGAGGATACCCATAACCTTGGCGGTGTCTTTGAAGTTCAGCGCCAGTGACTCGACCCGTACTTGTACTTCGCGTGCGGCAGGCTGCGGGCGGTCGATCTCCAGCCAAGTCAGTGCATCAAAATTGGTGCGACCTTGGTGGATTAGCTCAAAGCTGTTATCGCCCTTGTCCACAAAGGGGGCGGTGCGGTCGGTAACCACGTCGCGGTAGTTGTTGCTGTCGAGCGGCAAGAACTCCATGCCAAAGCGGTCGCCGCCGCGCAGTGCCGCTTCGTCGGGTGCTGTTGGGCTGAGGATTTCGGTGGCTAGATCAACCTCGTCGGTGTCGGCACACTTGTCCACTTGGCGAAAGCTCATGGTGTCGAGCTCGTTGTGGGCGTTGCGGCGTAAGCCTGCCACCCAGCCGGCGTGCCAACCGGGCAGTGGGCCGTGTACGTCGGCGGCCAGTGCCTCAGTGGTGACCATGATCACCTGCGCGGAGCAGTCTGCGGCGCTCAGTGCTTGCAGCGCTGTGACTGTTTCAACCGATTGCTCCAGTGCTTGTTGCTCTGAGTCGGTTTTGATCAGGCAGACAATTTTGGCGTAACTGCCCACTTGTTGATCGGCAGCCAAGTTTGCCAGCGTGTCGTAGAAGTCGACGTTTCCGCAGCCGAGCTCCAACAAAATATCCGCCAGCTCTTCGTCCCGCTCGCCGACAAGTGCAACGTTTTCTACAAGCTCCAGGTCAGCGTCGAGTCCGACTTCGTGCCATGTGGGCAGGTAGGTCATTGTCTCGACTTCGGCGGCCTCGGCGTTGGCCGAGAGTGCGGCAGCGTCGCAGCGGATGCCGCGAACTTCGGCTACCACTTGGCCGTCGGTTATCAGGCTTAAGTTGGCGTGGATGCTGCGCTTGTTCTTCTCGGTGATCGTCAAGATTGCACGAGCACTGGTTATGGGCTCTTCGCCGTACAGGCGCAACTCGTCTATGTGGACCGGCAAGAAGGCGGTCTCGGAGTCTTCGTCTGCAAGTAGTGCGAGCATGGACTGAAAGGCGCCGTCGAGAAGAGCCGGGTGTAGGTGATGTCCTTCGTCGCTTTCGACAGCGAGGTCTACAATAGCGGTGTTATCGCGCTTGCACAGGGCTTTAATCGATTGGAATGCGCCGCTGTACTCAAGGCCGATCTCGGCGAACTCATGGTACAAGGCTTCTACATCGGCCTTGTCAAACTCGTTTTCGTCGATGGCGTCCAAAGGGTTACTGCCGGGCGCATTGAAGCTGCCGCTCTCGAGGCGAGCAGAGGCGTGTAGCTGCCAGTCATCCCACTTGGATGGGGTGCCTGAGTACAGACGAATGTTGGACTCGTCTTCGATTATGGTGCGCAGCGATGGGAACTCTGCGTTATCCACGATGAGCGCGCGCAGGAAGTTGATGTCTCGCAGTACGCAAGCGTGGCTCTTAGCCACCTCGTGATTGGCGGCGATAAGGGTGTCCACATAACCCGCACCTGGGAAGACTACATTGCCGCCTGCCTTGTGGTGCGGCAGCCTGGCTGGGTGAAAGGGATTGTTTGTG
>JBMYWE010000180.1:0-2879 GCA_049607125.1 Granulosicoccaceae bacterium
TGATCACACCGAGTGGAATTTGTTTATCGCGGTCGAGCGGTTTCTTGGCCAGAAATTCCAGCGTCGCCGCGTCGACGAATTGCTCGGTAGCTACCGTGGCCCGAAGAATCAAAAAAGCTCCGGCAAAGCGGCGGGCAAGAAAAAAAAGAAAAAGCGCTGAAGTGACTGAACCAGATTGATCTGGCGTCGCTGGTAGATTGTTACGAACAGAAACAGAGAGAAGAAAGTCATGACGCCCTGCGGAACCCTCACTTTTTATTGCGGTAAAATGGCGGCCGGTAAATCCACCAAAAGTCAGGCTTTTGCGCAAGAGCACAACGCGGTGTTGGTATCAGAAGATGAATGGCTCAACGCGCTCTACCCAGAGCAAATTAAAAACGTGCAGGACTACCTCAAGTTTTCAGCGCTGCTAAAGCCACTGTTGCAAAAGCACGTACAAAATATCTTGCAAAGCGGCAGCTCGGTGGTGATGGATTTTCCTGCCAATACGCGCGACCAGCGACAGTGGTTTTTGCAAATAGCTCAGTCGGCCGGTGCGCCGCATCACATGTTCTATTTAGACATCAGCGACGAACAGTGCTTGCAGCAATTGGCGCAGCGAAGAACGCAACAACCCGAGCGCGCCAAGTTCGACACGCCAGAGACCTTCCAGCTAATCAGTGGTTTCTTTGAGACCCCCGACAGACACGAAGCCTTGAACATCGAAGTTCTGCGGGGCTAAGCGCAACTCGAGTCGCGAGTTAGGTCTCCCCTTACACGCCCTTGAGCTCAGTTACCGTTCGGCTCGAATGCCCGTTGTGTTAGTATAAGAATTTTATTTGAGATGAAACTCATGTCTGCATCCGGTGCTCGGCCTCCTATGCAATTGCCCGCAGAACACCCGGCTCAGCAAGCTCCCAAAATTGGTGTGTTGCTGGTCAATCTCGGCACGCCAGATGGTACGGATTATTGGTCTATCCGTCGTTACTTGAGTGAGTTTCTCAGCGATACACGCGTGATCGAAATCCCTAGGATCGTCTGGCAGCCGTTGCTGCAGGGGGTCATTTTGACGGTGCGCCCCAAAAAAACTGGTGCGGCGTACGACAAGGTGTGGTGCCAAGACACCGACGAGTCTCCATTGCGCAAATACACCCGAGAACAAGCCGAGACACTGGCGCAGCGGTTCGAAGAGCCCAATGTGGTGGTCGATTGGGCCATGCGCTATGGCAAGCCTTCCATTGCCAGTCGACTTGAGGCGCTGACGGCGCAGGGTTGTCAGCGCATTTTGCTGATGGCTCTTTACCCTCAGTACAGCGCGACCACCATGGCCACAGTGTACGACAAGGCTTTTTTGGCGCTGAAGCGTATGCGCTGGCAGCCAGCGGTCCGCACCATGCCTGCCTACTACGATCACCCCAAGTATATCCAAGTGCTCGGCGACAGTATTCGACAACATGTCGAAGCGAGCAGTTGGCAGCCTGATGTTGTGTTGATGAGCTACCACGGCATCCCCAAGCGCAATCTGGATTTGGGTGATCCCTACCATTGCCACTGTTGTAAAAACACTCGTTTGGTACGGGAATATCTCGGGTGGGATGAGCAAAAACTGCAAATGAGTTTTCAATCTCGATTTGGCAAAGCCGAATGGTTGCAGCCCTACACTGAGCCGACTCTTATTAAAATGGCAGAGTCCGGTGTGAAGCGGGTGATGGTGGCGGCGCCGGCCTTTGTTTCGGACTGCGTAGAAACTCTTGAAGAGTTGGCCATTGAAGCGCGAGAAGCCTTTCTTGAGGCAGGTGGAGAGCAATTTGAATTGATCCCCTGTTTGAATGCGAGTGAAGGGGCCATCGATTTGTTCGAAACTATCGCACGCGAAGAGCTTTCCGGCTGGCTGTAAGTGAGTCCTCGCTGCGTCTCTGCATTAGCCCGCCTTCAAACAGTCCTTAGCTATAAAACTTAAAGCCTGAATTTAGTTTGCCGCTGCCTGTGTAGCGGTGATGCTGTCATCGCCTTTCCCACTAGAAGTTGACCGTCCGCACTAATCGACGGTGCAGCAATGATCTTATGGTGCAGGCTCGATATGGATATTCAGCAGAGCGGTGTCCTGCCGCTTGCCCACAGCGACGAGGGCTTTAATTCAGGCAATCAATACTACGGTCACTATCTGTTGGCCGTTTTCTCGTTGAGTGTTTACGGCGGGCAGGTCTGCCCCTACGTTGAATCGCTTGGGTTGCTAGACAATGCACAGTTGCTGAGCCTTTTGTTTCTTTCTATGGCGGTTTTGCGACCCAGGCTGTACCGCCGCTTTGTAGACTCGCACACAACGTGGCAGCGAATGCTGGCTGTCGCCAAGTTGGATATCGCGCTGTATTTTTCTGCAGCCATTGTGCTGTCGGCCTATTTTTTCTTGAGCTTTGATACACCCCTGAGTACCGCTATCAAATTAATTTTTGGCTTTGGTTTTCTGGGCGGATTTGCGGCGATGGATGCGGCCTTGCTGGAGCAACGCGATGCCATTGCTGCCGGTAATGCGCCTAGCGAAGATGACAAAACTGTTTCGCTGGGTCGCACGATCAACCAGTTTACACTCGCTGTGTGCGTCGGGTTAGTAACGACGATGCTGTTGCTTGTGGCCAAGGATATGGAGTGGCTGCTGAGCGAAGACAGGCAACTCAGTGATATGCAAGCCACCTTGTTGGTGGGCTTAGAGTTTTTTGTGGTGTTGGCCGTCGTGCTGCTGTCTTCGATGCATGTGGTCAATCAATACTCAAAAAATCTACAGCTGCGATTAAAAAGCCAAACCGATGTATTAACCGATGTAGGTCGTGGATTGCTCAAAGAACGTATCCACGACCCCGGCAACGACGAGTTAAAATATTTGTCGATTCACATCAACAAAA
>JBMYWE010000180.1:2889-5692 GCA_049607125.1 Granulosicoccaceae bacterium
CGTCGAGTTAGAAGCAGGGCATCGCGAGTTGGCTGCGACCCGTGATCTGACCATCCGTGCTTTATCATCACTGGCTGAAACTCGGGACAATGAGACAGGCTTGCATATTGTTCGAACGCAGCACTATGTCAAACTGCTTGCAGAGAGTTTGCAACTGCACCCAGATTTCGCTGAAATACTCCAGCCGGCGTTTATCGACTTGTTGTATAAATCGGCGCCATTGCACGACGTGGGCAAGATCGGTATTCCTGATCATATCTTGCTTAAGCCTGGCAAGCTCAACGAGGACGAGTTCGCGGTTATGCGCACTCACGCGCAACTGGGGCGCGACGCATTGGCGTCCGCTGCGAAGGAGAACCCGGCTTCTGCTTTTCTTCGGCTTGCGCAAGAGATAGCTTTATACCATCACGAGAAGTGGGATGGTACAGGGTATCCTGCCATGCTCAGCGGCGAGGCAATCCCGTTGTCTGCCCGTTTGATGGCACTGGCTGATGTCTACGACGCGCTTGTGAGTAAGCGTATCTATAAAGCGGCCATGTCCCACGAACAAGCCAAAGCGATCATAGTAGAAGGGCGGGGAACTCACTTTGATCCTCGCGTTGTGGATGCGTTTCTCACTGTAGAATCGGGTTTTGTCCACATTGCCAAGAAGTATGGCGATTAATTGCAGTCGTGTGATTCTTGTGCCTTCGGGCCGCACCACTCGCGATGCGCCCGCGGCTTATGGCCGCTACACCGAGCGAGGTGGCCGAAATAAGAGCGTGTCGGAGGGGCTAACTCGTATCTCGGGTAACTCGCATCTCGGATGCCTATCCCTTCTTCACGTTTGCTTCACCTAGCACGCAGTAACTTATCGTCAAGCCTAAGGGCCGTAACTTCACAACAGGAAGGAATGACGATGAGAGCACCAAAACTATTTGCAGTGGCTAGTTTGTTGAGTATTTCGCTCGTTGCTTGTGACGACAGCACAAATATCAGCTCGCTAACGGCAACGGACGATGCGACCCAGTCCGCCTCACTCGGACCAGACAACATCTACAACACCGCCGTGAGCGCCAGCGATTTTCAGATTTTAACCACCGCCTTACAGGTGACGGGGCTGGATGCTGTGGTCACCGACCCCGAGCGCAATTTTACCGTATTTGCCCCGACCGACGCGGCGTTTGAAGCGCTTGGTCAAGACACGATCAACAGTTTGTTAAACGACGTTGACACCTTGAGCGACATTCTGCTCTACCACGTGTTGGCTGATACAGTGGTGCAGGCAGAGGCGGCTCTGCAGCTGGATGGGCAGTCCGTCGAAACAGCTAACGGTGATGATATTGCTTTGAGCGTAGACAACGGAAAACTGTTTATAAACAACGCTGAAGTGATCATCGCCGATGTCGGGGCAAGCAACGGAGTGATCCATGTGATAGACAAGGTGTTGTTGCCACCAGCCGATCCTGAAGCGGCTACTGCAAACATTGTAGAAACCGCTCAGGCGGCCGGCAGTTTTAATACATTGGTAGCCGCTCTGCAGGCCACGGGACTAGACCAAACCCTCATGGGGGAGGGACCGTTTACCGTGTTTGCGCCAAGCGATGAAGCGTTTGCCAAGCTAGGCGACGATACCGTCAATGCACTGCTCGCTGATCCAGACACGCTGTCAGATATCTTGCTGTACCACGTGCTTGTAGGTCAGGCAGTAGATGCAACTACCGCAATATCCCTTGCTGGGCAAAGCGTTGATGCAGCTAACGGAGACGCCCTTGCGTTAAGCTTGAATGGCGGAAATTTGTTTATCAACAGCTCGCAAGTGACCGCTACCGACATCGCCGCCAGCAACGGAGTTATCCACGTGATAGACACCGTGCTCTTGCCACCGCAAGAAAGCCCAAGTAATACCATTGTCGATGTAGCCAAGGCAGAGGGTTTTAGCACACTAGTGGCTGCGCTTGAGGCAGCGGACTTGGCCGATACCTTGGCTGATACCAGTCGACAGTTCACCGTATTTGCGCCAACGGACGCGGCATTTGCCGCACTCGGCGCGAGCACCATTGAGCATCTGTTGGCGGATAAACCCCGATTGAGCAATATCTTATTGTTCCATGTGTTGGCAGACACCGCTGTGGATAGCGCATCGGTCGCTTCGATCTTGGGTCAACCAGTTCATGCGGCCAACGGTGATGCCTTGGTATTCACTGCCCGTGACCACGACATTTTTGTTCAGCACTCAAAATTGTTGGTCACCGATGTGCCGGCGAGCAACGGCATCATCCACGTGATCGACGCGGTAATGATTCCGCCCGAGCACTGAGTTAGCTGAAGTTCTCCATCAGTGCCTCGGGGCTCTCCCGAGGCACGCTTGGTTTTAGAGAATACTTTTTCTTCGATACTGTCCCAAAACGTAGGCGAGCATAAGAGTGTGCCAAGGGGGTGTCTAACTCGCACCTCGGGTCATGTCTGGCTAAGCCCGCCTATCTCCCGTACATTGCCTGCCTTGTTGTTAACTTATTGAGCTCCGATGGATATTTATCTGGCAGCCGCTCTGGGCGCCGCCGGTTGTTGGGCTGTGGCTGGGTTTATCTCCGCTGCACCAGCTAGGCACCTGGGTGCAATCGCTTTCAACCGCGCCAGGCTCACCTTTGTCTTTGTCCTACTCAGCGTATTCGCCTGGTTTAGCGGAGGCTGGGAGAGCATCAACGGCCCTTTGTTTTGGCCGTTGATGCTGTCTGGCTTTATCGGCGTGTTTCTGGGCGATACGGCACTCTTCTTAACGCTTAACCGCATGGGGCCCAGGCGCACAGCTATCTTGTTTGGA
>JBMYWE010000181.1:0-5681 GCA_049607125.1 Granulosicoccaceae bacterium
GCACCTCTCGCTCGACGGTTGGCACCATGACAGAGCTCAATGATCACTTCAAATTGCTCTACGCCCGCGCTGCCAAGTTGTACTGCACAGGTTGCGGTGAACCTGTCACGGTGGATACAGCACAGGAAGCAGCCAAAAAACTAGGGCTGGAAGCGCCTGAAGGCGCGCGTCTCGCCGTCTGCTTTACGGTCAAGGTGCCGGAGAATTTTAGCGCCGATGAAGTCCGACAACACCTGAGCGCTCAGGGCTACGAGCGAATCCTTGAAAACGACGACGATTTGGCTGATAGACTGATTGTTGTCGCTGACCGTATGAAGCATAACAAGGCTAACCATAGCCGGTTGATCGAATCTCTCGAAGCGGCGTTTCACAGAGGCGCCGATCAGGCTAGTGCCTATCTGCTCGATAGAGATAACAAACCATTGCAAGACTGGCGCTTTAGCGCAAGCCGCCATTGCCCCAGCTGTGATATCCGCTTTCGCGAACCCTCACCGGCAATGTTCTCATTCAACTCACCCGTTGGCGCCTGCGGTGCTTGTCGGGGCTTCGGTCGCGTGATGGGTATCGACTACGCGCTGGTCATACCTAATCAAAATTTGAGTATTCGTGAAGGCGCGATCAAGCCTTTTCAAAGCGACACCAATGCTATCTGCCAGCGAGATTTGCTCAAATACGGCAAGCGCGCGAGTTTCCCACTTGACACCCCTTGGGCGCAGTTGAGCAAAGAGCAAAAGAGGTGGGTTATCGAAGGCGAAGCCGACTTTGACAGCAACGCTTGGTATGGGGTTCAACGCTTTTTTAATTGGCTAGAGGGCCGCGCCTACAAAATGCATGTGCGCGTGATGCTGTCGCGCTATCGCAGCTATACCCCTTGCGGCAGTTGCGGGGGCGCGCGTCTAGTACCTGAGTCGCTCGCTTGGCGACTGGGCGAGCGCGATGAAGCAAGCAACACCCTCACGGTTAATCAACGCTTCCAACCCGTTGGCCATGATTGCGACAGCCGTCAACTGCCGGGCCTGTGCTTGCACGATGTGATGCAATTGCCTATCGACCGCCTACTAACCTTTATACAGCGACTCACACTACCTGCCTCGGTTCGTGAAGCCACCGAACAATTGCTGGAAGACATACTGGCGCGTGTGCAGTACCTACACACGGCAGGTGTAGGCTATCTCAGCCTTGACCGACAATCGCGAACACTTTCGGGTGGCGAGGTACAACGCATCAACCTCACCACCGCGCTTGGCACCTCGTTGGTCAACACATTGTTTGTGCTCGACGAACCCAGTATTGGCCTGCACCCGCGAGACCTCGACCGGATCAACACAATTCTTTACCGTTTGCGCGATGCGGGCAACACTCTGCTGGTGGTGGAGCACGATCCACAACTGATGCTGGCGGCTGATCGCATTATCGACATGGGGCCGGGCCCAGGTGAACGTGGGGGCGAGATAATATTCAACGGCAGCCCGGCGAAATTGTTGCGCAGCAAGAAGTCTCGCACAGCCAAATATCTGTCTGGCCAAGAAAAAATAGAGACCGTGCGAGCCGCCAGCCAACCTGCACCAACGACTGCCTGGTTGCGCATCGAAGGCGCACGAGAGCACAACTTGCGATCAATCGATGTCGACTTTCCCATAGGGCACTTGAGTTGCGTCACCGGCGTCAGCGGCTCAGGAAAAAGCACCCTGATACACGAGGTGCTCTACCGAGGCCTAATGCGACTGCAGGGAAAAGCCACTGAAACACCGGGTGCTTGCGATGCTATTAGCGGTTGGGAGCAGTTCAGCGAGGTGATATTGGTTGATCAGACAGCCATCGGCAAGAGTGCACGATCCAATCCGGCCAGTTATACTGGAGCGTTTAACAGCATACGCGCTCACTTTGCCACCTTGCCGCTCGCCAAGGAGCGCGGATATACGGCCGGCAGCTTTAGTTTTAACTCCAAGCAGCAAAAGTGTCCGGGCTGCGGCGGCAGTGGTCATGAACATGTGGAGATGCAGTTTTTATCCGATGTCTACTTGCGTTGCCCTGACTGCCAAGGACGCCGCTACCGAGACGAGCTACTGGAGGTAGTCGACCTTGGTGCAGACGACATCGGCAGAAACATCGCCGACATACTGGATTTGACAGTACAGCAGGCGTTGATCCACTTTGCCGGTCACGCCAAGGTGCTCAAAGCCCTACAGACACTGTGTGATGTCGGGCTTGACTATGTCACCCTCGGGCAACCCGTGCCAACTCTCTCTGGCGGCGAAGCTCAACGCCTGAAACTCGCCGCTCATCTGGTCAGCGCCAAACGAGATGGCCCCAGTTTGTTTTTGTTCGACGAGCCGACCACGGGCTTGCATTTTGATGACATCAGCCGTTTGATGTCAGCGCTGCGTTCGCTACAAAGTGCTGGTCACACTCTTATTATTATCGAGCACAATCTCGATGTGATTGCTGCGGCTGATTGGCTCATCGACCTCGGACCCGAGGGCGGCGAAGGCGGCGGCCAGGTGTTGGTTGCCGGAAGTCAGAGCGACTTGCAATTAAACCCACAGAGCCATACAGGGAAGGCGCTTGCAGAGCAAAGCTCGGCTGTCGCTAAAGTGGCCGAAGCTCCCGCCGGTTATTCCGCCCGCAAAAAACCGAAAAACGAAATCAGCATCTGCAAGGCTAACGAGCATAATCTCAAAGATATCGACGTACAAATTCCGCGAGACAAACTGACGGTTGTCACCGGAGTTTCGGGCTCGGGCAAGAGCACCCTCGCCTTTGATATTGTGTTTGCTGAAGGTCAGCGTCGATACCTTGAATCGCTCAACGCCTACGCGCGTCAGTTTGTTCAACCCACGACACCGCCCGATGTTGACCAAGTCTCTGGTATTCCTCCCACTGTTGCGATTGAACAGCGCACTAGTCGCGGTGGTCAAAAGAGCACGGTGGGCACCGCTACCGAAATACACCATTTCTTGCGTCTGCTGTTTGTGAAACTCGGCCGACAGCACTGCCCCACGTGCGGCAGTGAGATCAGCGCTCAGAGCATGGAAGAGATTTCGTCGCAACTATTCAAGCAACACAGAGGTAAGTCTATTCAATTGTTTGCTCCGTTGGTGGTAGCGCGAAAGGGTTACTATACCGACTTGGCCAAGTGGGCAAACAGCAAAGGTTTTGCGCACCTTCGCGTGGATGGCGAGCTGTTTCCTACCGATAACTGGCCGCGTCTAGATCGCTACACCGAACACGACATCGACCTGCCAGTCGGCGAGTTAAAGATAGTGCCATCGGCCCACCAGGACGTTGACGAACTGTTGGAATCCGCCCTCGGATTTGGCAATGGTCTGGTGCGGGTCGCCGCTGGAAAGCAGGAGCAATTATTCTCAACCACGAGGTCTTGCAGCAGCTGCCAGACAAGCTTTGCCGAACTGGATCCACGCCTGTTCTCCTACAACTCTCGTCACGGCTGGTGTAACACCTGTTTTGGCACGGGATTGTCGCTGCCCGAAACCCGTGAAGAACACGCCAGCGAAGACCATCACTGGCTCACCACAGAAAGCCAAGAGCCCTGCCCCAGCTGCAATGGCGCGCGCCTCAACCCCACCGCGCTGGCAGTAAGCTATCGCGAGCGCTCTCTAGCGGATTTCGCTCAGTTGAGCGTCAGCGATGCCTACCGCTGGTTCAGCAAAGTTAAACTTTCAGGAAGAGAAGAAAAAATAGCCAGAGATTTGATTGCCGAGTTGAGTTCACGGCTTGGCTTTTTGACTCAGGTTGGGCTGGGGTATCTTAGCCTCGACCGTGCGGCACCAACGCTATCGGGTGGCGAAGCTCAACGTATTCGCTTGGCGGCACAGCTGGGATCTCAGCTGCGTGGCGTGGCATATATTTTGGACGAGCCCACAATCGGGCTACACCCGCGAGACAACGATCTATTACTCGATACATTGGTGCAGCTAAGAGACAAAGGAAACACGGTGGTCGTGGTCGAACACGACGACACCACCATCCGCCGCGCCGACCATATCATCGACATTGGTCCGGGTGCGGGTACTAGAGGCGGTCATGTGGTGGCAACCGGGACTTTGGCCAAGATCTGTAGAGCCACGCAATCTCAGACCGGCAGAATGCTCTCCGAGCCGCTGCAACACCCCATGGATCGCCCCGTTTTAGCTGAAAAGTCGGGAGAGCTTGCAATTGCGGGTGCGAGCTTAAACAACTTAAGAAACATCGACCTCACTGTGCCACTGGGCCAACTGGTTGGCGTCAGTGGCGTGAGCGGCTCGGGCAAGAGCACACTGGTGCGTGAGGTCATCAGCCACAACGTGAGCACCAGAGTCGGGCAAAAGAAAAGCAGATCAAAAAAGCCAACCTTTTATGGCTGCAAGTCGATACGTGGTTTTGATTCAATCACGCGTGTGCTCGAGGTAGACCAAACCCCAATAGGTAAAACACCTCGAAGCTGCCCAGCCACCTACGTTGGCATATGGGATGCGATACGCAAGCTTTTTGCAGCGACCACAGAGGCCAGCCTTCGAGGCTATCAAGCCAGTCGATTCTCTTTCAACACGGGTGCAGGACGCTGCCCCAGCTGTGAAGGTCAGGGCATGACACGCGTGGAGATGAACTTCCTACCCGATGTCAAAGTGTTGTGCGACGACTGCCACGGGGCGCGCTTTGATCGAGAAACTCTCAGTATCACTTGGAAGGGGAAAAACATCGGCGAGGTTCTTGCCATGCCGATTGACGAAGCAGTCGGCTTTTTCGAAGCGCAACCGGTGATACATCACGCCTTGGAGCTGATGCAAGATGTCGGGCTCGGGTATCTTACACTGGGACAGCATAGTCCGACGCTTTCTGGCGGAGAAGCCCAGCGGCTAAAGCTTGTCACCGAGCTCAGCAAAGCGAGACCCAGCCGCGACAACCCCGACGGACGACGCAACAAGCACAACCACACGCTGTATTTGCTCGACGAGCCCACGGTCGGACTCCACATGGCCGACGTGGAAAAGCTCATCCGCGTTTTGCACCGTCTGGTGGCCATCGGCCACAGTGTTATTGTCATCGAACATAACCTCGATCTGCTCGCCGAATGTGATTGGCTAGTTGATATGGGACCGGAAGCTGGAGAAGCTGGTGGGAGAATCACAGCTCAGGGGAAACCAAAAACTCTTTCCAAGCGCAAACGAAGCTTGACTGGGCGATACCTGGCTGACTTGTTTTCAGTCAGCTCAAAAAGCTAACACGCTATTCGATATGAAAATTGATCCTATTCCAACTGGATACACCAAGCCGATTTCGTGACCTCACCAATACGAAGTGATTATTCGACTCAGGCAATTCGATATCCGAGCTCAATGCATATCGACAAACCCCTGATTCGTCGCACAGGCTAGCAGCATCCATATTCCGCTCAGTGACTACATAAGCTCTTTGTGTGCGATCGTAGATATAGACATCAAAGCCAGTCGCAACTGACGAGTCGTTTGCTGCTGCCCCTTGCATCCAGACAAATTCAATATCGCTACCCAGTGATACCGTGCTTTTGTCTTCAGGAGATGTGATGCTGACAACAGGCGGCAGCTCTCGTGATAAATCGGTGACGTGAAAGGAGACCCTGCTCCAACTAGATACACCAAGCCGGTTGCGTGACCTCACCAATACGAAGTGATTATTCGACTCAGGCAATTCGATATCCGAGC
>JBMYWE010000182.1:0-5667 GCA_049607125.1 Granulosicoccaceae bacterium
TACCTAAAGGAGTTTGGATTTCCGGCGGTTATCAGACAAACATGAGCATGCACGTCGATAAGTTCTGCACTCAGGGGAGAAAAACTTTTGAAAATCAGCTTTCTACTGGCATTAGCTCGGGCAATTACCCGGCTATGCAGCACCCTTGTTGACCAACGCCAGCTACGCGTACTTATTTAAAAAAAATCAGTTTTTTTGGGTCTGGCGGAAATCAAACAAGCCATTCGACTGGCGGCGTACGCCGACGACATCCTCCCGTATCACATCGACATATTCAGCGTGTAAAATGTTGATGTACTGCATTTTTTCTTGAGAAGCTTCGGCCACATCACGATACAGCTGCATACGCTTGTCTGCCTCCACCTCTGTGGAAGCCCGCTTCAGCAAGGAACTTATGGCCGGGTCACAAAACCGCGAAAAGTTCATGGGTTTTGGCCCACCATTGCTGCACCCCATTAGAACAGAGGCCAATGAGGACGCCAGCGGAACATCCGCCGAGTAGCCCATCAACAAGCTCTCATAGCGGCGGTTTTCAACGTCGGAAACAACATCCAATATTTGCGCAGCTGGCACCCACTCTAACTCCACATCTATCCCGACCTCACGAAGATCAAGCGCCACCAATTGCGCCATTCGCCGAGGGTTTGGGTTGTGCGGACGCGGAACATCAAAGGTGGTGATCTTTAGCTTCAAAACCCTGCCATCGGAGACATCCTGAAGCAAGCGCTTTGCTCGCGCACGGTCAAACTCTGGTAGCTCCGCTTTCCACTGGCCCAGCAGGCTTGGGTGTATCGGCAGAGAGGCCTGTTGCCCACTGCCTGCCACAAACAACAAGCGCAAAATGCGTTCGCGATTGATCGCCAGAGACAAAGCCTGCCGCACTTGAATATCGGACCAGGGATATTGGCGCGTATCGAGCGCCAAAAAAAGGATACTCAAAATTGGCGCACGCTCTACCCGAAAACCATCAAAGCTCATGCTTGGCTGCAATATCCGTGACCCGAGGTCCACGGCGTGCGCGCAATCCCCTCGACGCAGACGGCTCAGACGCTCTAAGTCGTCGGGCTCGGCGATAAACTCCAAGCCTGAGATTTCGGCTGACTGGGCCCAATACCGGTCAAACTTTGCCAAGTTAAAGCGCTTCTGGGATCTGCCCTCAAAACTGAATGGCCCGGTACCGACCGGTAGGACAACAAATTCTCCACTCTTGTTGTTCGCCTCTAAATACTGAGCGTACTCTAACGATTGGATATTTGTGTCATGGCCACTGAGCTTTTCCACTAGCTCAACGTCAGGCGAGCTCAGCCGAATATCGACGCTGAGCCCTTCCCCTGTGACCGAGGCCACCTTGTCACTTGGAAAAACAGTGGCAACGGCTTGCCTTCCTCCAATTTCTGCGAAGTATGCATCGGCGTTGAGCAGACGATTAAACGAGAAGACGACATCGTCGGCATTCATAGTACGTGTCGGCGTGAAGCCATTCACCGTGTGGAACTCCACTCCCTCGCGCAATGTAAATCGAAACAGTAGACCTTCCTCTAGCACCTCCCAATTCTCGGCTAAGCTCGGCACCGCGAAGCCATTTTGATCGAGTTTTATCAAGGTGTCGTACAGAGAGTTGGATAGTATCTCTATGTCGAATGCGGCATTAGACATGGCCAGGTCGGTGATTCGAGGAATGTGCGAAACACACACCGAGTGGCGATACTGGCTTGTGGTTGTGGTTGTGGTTGTGGTTGCGGTTGCGGTTGCGGTTGCGGTTGCGGGAATCGCGATCAATAGCCAGAGCGCTACGATAGAAGCGCAATACCTCAGCGCGCTATTCAATCTATGCTGTTCTAAACTTTTTTGAATTTCGATATATCCCATCGGCAAATGATACTGTATCAAGAACCATGAAACATGAAGAGTTTTGATCAGTCTCTAGCCTTCACACAGTCTCGGTAAGCCAATTGCAGACGGAAGCCAACTTAGCTTGGGCTTGAGCGGAACAGGGTAAAAGAGACCTATGCGACGGTAGTTGCTCTGAATCACAGGGCACACCACGGTTTTAAAAAAACAATCTAACCGCTAACCATATACTCTTGCAGCGCTTTTACAATGGAATCCAGTGCGGGCACTCCGCCCTCTTCGCCATCCACAATAACGCGGCAAACAATGAATGGATTGTCGGATTCACCGGAATCCGACAACTGTAGAGTACCTGTATCGAGCTCTTCTACGCGCGGCGCCTTGGCCAGCCGAATGGCATAAGTGGAAGGCTCAGCGTCGCCGCTGAGGTTCTTGAGTACAACCGCGTGAACACTTGCAGGAGTGGGCCTAGCCTCGCCGCCGCTCAAAGTCTCAAAAGATACCACCGGCACCGTTTGCTGGCGCACCTGCACCTCACCCATCAGCCATTCGGGTGCCGCGGGCGGCGGCAGATCCAGTGGCTCTGCGAACAAAACTTCTTGCACTGCAGAGGCTGGCACCACCAATACGCCGCTATCGAGCGGCAAAATCAAACTACGAACACCGACATCCGCGCTCATGTGCTTGTCTCTTCGCAGCGCTCGTCAACAATGTTCGCCAGTACCTGCAACAATTGTTGCTCTTGGTAGGGCTTGCCGAAAAACTCAGTAACCCCCAGTCCTCGAGCACGCTCGCGGTGCTTGTGGCCGGTGCGGGAGGAGATGACCACCAATGGCAAATCTCGGGTCTCTTCGTTCTGGCGCAGCCGCTCGGCCAACTCAAAGCCGTCCATGCGCGGCATTTCCAAATCAAGCAATATCACCGCCGGATGATGGTTGCGCAGCGCATTGAGTGCCTCTAGGCCATCGCGCGCGGTCACCACTCGATAGCCGTTGCGCTCGAGCATGCGGCTGGTGACCTTGCGAATGGTAATAGAATCGTCCACCACCATCACCGTGGGCAGGCTCTCGTCGATCACTGACAATACCTGCGTGCTGTCACCTACTTCTACACTGGCGACTCGTCCGCTGCGCTCAAGCAGTAAACCCGCGACATTGAGCACCAGTACCACTTGACCATCGGCCAACACACTGGCGCCATTGAAGCTACGCATACTGCGCAATTGCTCCCCACCAGGCCGCACGGGAATTTCGCGTCGACCCACCAAGGCATCTACGTGCAAGGCCACCCGCTGCTCGCCGGTATCTACTAACACCAGCGGCACAGTGTCTTCTGCGGCGTTGGGCACCCAATCACCCACGCCGAGCAGTTCACCCAAATGCTGCACGCGGTAGCTATCGCCGTCATAGCTAAAGCTGGCCGATGGATTGATATACGCGTTGCGCACCACATCGGGAGAGACGTGCTGAACCGCCGCCACCGTTTTGAGAGGCAAGGCAAAATTGTCGCTGCCTCCTCGTACCAAAAGTACCCGCTCAATCGCCAGTGACTGTGGCAGACGCAGCTCAAAAATAGTGCCGACGTTGGCCTGACTCTGAATCGACAGCGCGCCGCCAGCGGACTTGAGTTCGCGATTAACCACATCTAGGCCAACCCCGCGCCCTGCGTCCTGCGTCACTTCACCGGCGGTACTAAATCCGCTGACCAACAGTAGCTGCGCTAGCTCATCGTCATCACACTCTTGGCCCGCTTCGAGTAGCCCTTTGCTCTCGGCCACTGTTCGAATTTTGCTGATATCCAAGCCGGCACCGTCATCAACCACACGCAGGCGAACATCGCCGCCCTCTTGCTGAGCTCGGACAATCACGCTGCCCATCGCCAACTTGCCAGCCTCGCTGCGCAGTTCCGGTTTCTCTATCCCGTGTACGATCGCATTGCGCAGCAGGTGCTCGAGAGAAGCAGTCAGGTGCGTCAGCAACACCCTGTCGAGCAGAGAGTCGCCACCTTCAATCACCAACTTAACTTGCTTGCCATTGGCTTTGGCTGTCTGGCGCACTAACCGCTGTAGACGGTTCTTCAAGCTGTCAAATCGCACCAAACGCGTCTTCATCAGCTCTTCTTGCAAGTCTGTACCGGCACTTTGCTGCGCATCCAGAGTGGCGCGGTTGATACGCATTTGTCGGCGCAAACTACTCTGCAATTCTTCTAGGTCGCCGACACTCTCGGTCAAGCCGCGGGTAATCTCTTGCAGGCGCGAATAGCGGTCCATCTCCAAGGAATCGAAACCGGTGGCATCGAGCGAGCTCTGCGACACTTGCAAGTCTGTCTCAGTGGCATAGCTGAGCGTGCGCATCTGTTCCCGCATACGTTTGATAGTTTGCGAGAGTTCGTTGAGCTGAGCCTGCGTCTCCACTTGGCTATCGGCCAGTGTGGCGCGCAGAATGTTGATCTCGCTGGCGCGTTGGATCAACTGCCCCATCGTGCTGGCGTTGATACGTAACAACTCGTCGCCAGTTTCGTGCTCACCGAGATTATCGTTGATGGCCGTCAGCGATTGATCAGCGTAAGAGATCGCTGAAGGCTCCAGTGTGGAAACTGGCTGCACTGACTGAGGCGCCGCAGCCTGCGCGCGGACCAACGGCGCGGTCTGTTGCGCGGGGGGCTTGCCATCTAGTGCCGCTAACAGCCATTCGAAGTCGGTAACGGTGTCGCCCTTGCGCATGCCGTCCAAGCACATATTCAAGGCATCAAGTGCCTCTTGATAGCGCCCGAGTTCGCTCTCGCTAAAGGATTTACTGACTAAGGCTGCCCGCGCGATTGCCGACTCCATCGCGTGCGACACATCAGCCAAGGACTGGTAGCCCGACATGCGTGCACTGCCCTTGAGTGTGTGCAATACACGTTTAAAACGCTCTTGCGGCTCATCACCGCCGGGCTCATCGCGCCAATGCGACAACGCCCCTTCGGCCGTTTGCAGCAGGTCGCCCGCCTCTTCCAGGAAAACTTCCCGCAACTCGTCACTGACAGGCCCGCGATTCTGCTCCCGCTCGCGGTCGAGCTGAGCCAATATGCCACGCAACTCGCGCACCAGACGCTCAGCCTGCGGGTCACCCACGTCGCCGCGCTCGATCAGTTTGAGCGAAGTGTCTATTGAGGCCAATGCACGATGAATCAGGGCCATTTCGATAGCGGGCACATTGCGATGACTCTCGCGATAGTGCGCCAGCAGGGACTCCATCGGCCCGACCAATACCGCTACGGCTCCGGCTTGGGCGGTACGGGCACTGCCATTGAGGGTGTGTAGCAGATGTGTCACCGTTTCATCCGGCATCAAGCCACCGGCGCTGTCGGTGCGATCGGCCAAGTGTTTTTGTACGGCCTTTAAATGGCCTCGGCACTCGCGCACAAAAATGTCACGCAGCACGGCATCGCGCTGAAAGCGCGGCATCTCACCGGTTAAATCTCCTGCGGCCTCAACGCTCGCCTCTGCCAAGTGGGCCGTGGGCACAGGCGCGCTAGAGGCCGAGATACGATTGGCTCGCTCAATAACCGCATGCGCTCCGGTGTCGTCGACGGCCGGCTCCACCAGGGAGGACACCATGCTAGGCAATGCGGCCAAGGCCTCGCGCAACAGCGCCAATGTCTGCGGGTCCGGGCCGAAATCTTGCTGCGATATTTTGTGATTGAGCAAGTTCTCGATTGACCAACCCAGCTCGCCAATCTGGTGCGCTCCGACAAAGCGACCACTGCCTTTTAGTGTGTGAAAGCTCCGTCGAAGCGCCAGCAGTGGCTCGCGATCCTCTTCAGATTCGCGCC
>JBMYWE010000183.1:0-5630 GCA_049607125.1 Granulosicoccaceae bacterium
ATTTTGACATCCAAGTCGTCGAGATTGTGCTCAAGCAACTTGCTGCGTTGCTCTTCGATCACCGTCTCGATGGTGTCCAGCACTCGGCGAAAGTTGTCGTCGAGGTTGGCGTCGTCACCGAGGCGATGGGTGCGCGCATAGCCAGCAACAACTTGCTGGGCACCGTCTAAATAAACTTTGAGAAATTTGCGTGCCCGGCGCAAATCGGAGGGGTTATCCTCGATAATATCGAGCAACTCGCGTACGCCAGCGACGATGCGGCGCAACCGTTGGCGCAATTCAGGCTGTTTTAGCTGACGTGCTGACGCTTCAATGGCATCGATCCGGCCTTCTGCTTCTTCCAGGACATCGATCACTTCTTCAGCTGTCACACCGACCGCGGCGATCTCGGGCGCGTGACGCGCTGGATCAAAGCCATAGCATAGGTAGTAGCCCAAGACAGAAAAGCCACCATACAACACCGATGTGATCAGCGATTCCTGCGCGCCTGACCAGGCGGCCAAAGCGACCCCTATACCCAGTACCAGCGAAGCAAAGAATTTATAAGGGACGGTGCTGCTACGACGCACCAACTTGCGCCTGAGAGCCTGCGATTCGATATTCATGCCCCGCCGCGACAAGTTGGCAGCCACCATGCACAGGCCAAAGGACACCGCCAACATCAATGCCAGCATCCAATGCCCACCTGCCAATCGCAAAAGCGCGGCCAACAACAGCGGCAGTGGCAGAAAGTACAACAATAGCCCGCGGCTGTTGGGGCGCCCACCGCGCGCCTTGCCGCCGTACCGCTTGGCCAAACTCATCCCACACCCCCGGGAAGAGTCAGCAGGGCCTGACATGAAACGCTGCCAACCGTGAACAACAACAGGATCAAACCGATAAACGATTTCAGTGACTTGGGCATTGCATCCTCAATGCTGTGAATAGAAATTGCTCTTGCAGACCATATCAATTGCCAGCGGGAATTAATATCGTGATTGTGCAAATGACGGCGAAATCACACTTCTTGTGTGCGCTCGCTAGTGGCTTGTACCTCTGCGATCTGCTCCCCCAAAAGATAAGGATGATTGTTCAACAATCCAAGCCTCCAACATTACTACTGGGACGGATTTGGCTGATTAAGGCCTTGAAAACAAACGATCTAAAACATACAAAGCACAGGCAGGCAAGACAATAGCGGGCCCTGGCGGCCAGTCGAGCACTACCGCCAACAATATACCCAACAGACACAGAGCAACCGACACACCCACCGAGCGCGCCACCATACCGGCCAGCGAGTTAGAGCGTGTCTCTACCAGCAAGGGAGGGATGGTCATCAGAGCGATAACCAACAACAAGCCCACTACCCGCACGGCCAACACGACAGTCAGCGCGATGAGAGCGTAGAGCACAGGGTAGAAGATGTCTGTAGCGATGCCGCGAGCACGGGCGTAGTCTTCTTCAAAGGCAACTGCAACGAGCAAGGGGTAAAACCAGTAGAAGAGCCCACTGACTAACAGTGCCAGTGCCCCTAGCCAGAGCAAATCGGTGGGTTGAATAAGCAACATTGAGCCAAATAACCAGACGCCCAAATCACCTTGATAGCCGGGGCTGTATTGCATTAAAACCACGCCCAGAGACATTCCGCCTGCCCAGATCACACCAACCACTGCCTCAGTACGGTGACGAGACTGCCGTGTTGCCCAGCTCATCAACAACGCCATAGCCAAGCTGTAGATAGCGGTTATCGGCAGGACCGGGAGCGCTAGGTAGCGCGCCAAGCCCACCCCACCATAGGCGGCGTGAGCGATGCCACCGGCGACAAAGCTGATGCGTTTTACCACGACTAAAGTGCCGATTAGCCCGCACAGATAACCCACCAAGAGCGCAGCGAGTAAAGCTTGCTGCATAAAGGGTTCAGCGAGTAATTCAGTGATCCACATGGTGCTGGTGTTCAATGACGAGATTGGAGAGATCGCTGAGGTAGCAACCCATCGGACAGGCATCAGTGTGCACACCGTAAATCAGCGCCAACATATCGCGATTGAGTTCGGAGTTGGCGTTGTAGATCAGACGACTATTGACGCAGGCGACACTATCAACCATGGGCGCGGTGACACTGAAATCATGGCTGACCATCACCATCGTCATGCGTTTGTGCAAGCGCTCAAGCAACTCGTGAAAGCAATAGGTGCCATCCGGGTCGATATTGGCAGTGGGCTCGTCAAAGAGTAGGATTTCCGGATCGCCAATCAGGGCTCTGGCAATGTAGACCCGCTGCCGTTGCCCTCCCGACAGGGCGTGGAAAGCCCGGTTGGCTAGATGGGCCACCCCCACTTCTTCTAGCACCGCGTGAATACGGTCACTCTGGCGTTGGCGCAGCGAAAATCCGCGACTGTGCGCCACCGGTAAACCCATGGCCACCACCTCGCTGACTCGGATGGGAAACCCAGGTTGTTGAATCACCTGTTGCGGAACGTAGCCTACTCGAGTGCGCGCGCGATGAGGCTTTTTGCCCAAAATCCGCACCTGACCCTCATCGGCAGGTACTAGTCCTAGCATGACTTTTAGCAAAGTGGACTTGCCACCACCATTGGGCCCAATCACCGCCGTGAACTCCCCCGGAGCAAGGCTCAGGCTAACCTTGTCAAGTAGTGCCCTGCCCTCACGAAAGACGCTGACATTTATTAATTCGATGGCGGCAGAGCTCATGGTTCGCTCAGACCTTGGGCCAGTGACCGTAAGGAACCCTCCCAATCGAGGCTGAGCGGGTTGGCTACCAGTAGCTTCAGTCCCAATCGCTGAGCCAGTACTTGCGCCTGATTGCCGCCCTGCTCGGAGACGACCGCTTGTGCTCCGCTGCCTACGATGTCTTTCTTCAGCTCACTCATCTGCCTTATTGACGGCAGTTTGCCCTCGCGCTCAACAGCCAGCTGCAGCAGATCAAACTCCTCTGCGAACCAACCCCATGCAGGGTGTATAGCGACAAATGCCTGCGGCTTCCCCTCCAGGGCTTTCGCCAAATCCGACTGCAGTTGCTCTACTTTGACCCTAAATTGAAGCAGTTGCTCAGCATAGAAATCCGTACCAGCGGGGTCTGCGCTCTGCAGCTTTGCCACCACCTGGACCGCCATTCTCAACATTTCCCGAGGCGAAGCCCAACGATGCGGATCAAGACTTAGATCGGAGTGATCATGTGCATGATTTTCGAGGTGCTCTTGATCGGGTGCCGCCAACCAGACCAAGCGCTCAGGCGCACCCAAGCGCTTGCCTAAGCTTCGTTCAAACGGTAGGCCCACTGCGAAATACAAGTCTGATTTTTTTAAGGCGAGCAGCTGCGCGGGTGTTGGGTCTAGCGCATGCGGATCCCCGCTGCTGAGCAAAGTACTGACGAGCACCCGCTCACCGCCTATCTGCTCGAGCAGATAGCGCATTGGGTCTATGCCCACAGAGACTTTCACTTGGGCTTGCAGCGGTGCGGCAATCAGCAGCCCGAGCAGTAAGATAAATCGTTGAAGCAGCATGAGATAGGTGGTTGATTGCAAACGATAACCGTAACACAGTGGAGCGCGGTACCGCGCTAAAAAATCTGTTTTAGAGCGCCTAGCTCGGACATTTCACCTTTGAAAAATAGCTCGCGCAGGGATTTGATTTTCCAGTGGATTTTCAAAGCAATGCTGTAGAGGTTCTAGGGCCAACCGAGAATATATCTGCTGCAGAATCAAATAACTAGCGAGTATTCCTGTGAATGACGAAATATCCAAGCTAATACTTCTGCCCGAGTCAACACCTCTGGCATACTAGCCCTACCCAAACCTATTCGACTCGGAAATGCACCACATGATAGACAAAAAGCTCTTGGTGATTCTCGCCTGCCCCGTCTCCAACGGCCCGCTGATTGAGGTCGGTGATGAGCTATGGTGCACCCGAAGCGGATTGGCTTATCCCGTAGAGGATGAAATCCCCGTTTTACTCGAAGAACGTGCCCGTGCACTGAGCCTAGACGAAGTCGAGTCGGTTAAAGACCACAATTAGCGCGCAGTTGCGCGACCCAAGTTCGCCAGGTGCCCAGACTAAACGGTGCCATCCACAGACAAGCGCAACGAAGTCGGCTTCATGCTCGGCGATATTTCAACCCACTAGATGTGGCTACAGCTAACGGCCAAACGCCTACATCTAGCAGGCGAAATCTCAAGCATTTGTAGCTAAGTTCACGACACGCCGTCAATCGACATTCACGAGCGAGAACGGCGTGTTCAAACGGTAAAACACCCGCTGAAATGACCGCGCGGGTGTTCTTGCCATCTGGCGATCTCGCACAAACACTGCTTCGCCAATCAGGTTCTTCTCTGCGACAGCTATCTCTGGCATCTATGCCAAAATCTAGCGAACCACGGCTTGTCAGCGAGGCGAAACTAGTCGTCCCAGTGCAAATCACCGACACGTGTCACTGAAAACGCCTCTGCGCTGCCGCCCTCAACTGCCAGACTACGCTTGACCTGAACAAAGAGATCTTCAGAGGCGACTTTGTTTACCTGATGACGCGTCACAGCTCGGTATGGCAACCAGCGAGCACCTTTGAAATCGGAATTGGTGCTGGCGCGAATGTGAGTAGGGGTAAGGCCCTGCACCTCTGTTGCCACATCGACTGTGCCTCCACCGTGGCTGTGAGAGCGCACATCGACATCGACTAGTTTAAGCGCCGCTCGACCTTGAAGGTCAGCCTTTGACACCGCTTTGGAGCGCATGCAAAACGATTGATCGCCACCATTTTTGAGCTCGACATAATAGATAATGTCAAAGTCGCGGGCTGTCATCGTGCGCACATAGTCGCCGTGGCCCTCACCCGCTACGCTGAGTACAAAATCGTTGCCGGGCGCGCTGGTAACCACTTCGCCACTGGCGTCAGTTTGTGCACTGCCGTACTCGCTGGGCGAGGTGTTAGATCCCATGCATACTGAAGCGCCACTGACCGGCTGCTGGGTGTTCGCATCGACCACGCGAACCGTCAGTTTGGCGGCCATGGCTTCTTGCCCAGCTGAAAACATCGCCGCCGCAGCAATCAGCGGAAATCCCTTTTTCAACAATGTGTTTTTAGCGTTATTCATGTCAATCGTCCAATTCTTTCGGGCGCTAGTGCCCTTTGAGTAGGGACAGAAAATATCCAAGCGCGGGCGCGATTTTTGAGACCAAGGTCACATTTTCGCCAGCGAAGCCTCAAGCACGAATAAGTGCTTGAATGCCTGTTTCACGTTCGTAAAGGAAACTCGAATTCCCGTCTCAAGACGCTACAAAACTGATACAAACTCAGCATCCAACTGATCACTCATTGTCGTCTCAAAGCAGGCCCGCAGGGCACAATTCCAATTTATTTACAATTTTACTGGACATTAAAACAGCTATTAACTACTGTTTATTCATGCAGCACATGGGAGAGTACAGAGATGTTAGAGCTACTTGAACGAAACGCAGCTCGCAAAGGGCGAGGAGCAACTAGTAACGCCAATGGCCGCTTTGAGCCCTATCAGGTAGTCGCCTGTGATGACGGTTGGGAGGCGCAACCCGAACCCAAGCTTCGCACCGAGTGGTTGCCGGACAACGCCAAGAGCGTTATCACTCGCAACACGTCACCCGATATTCCCTTTGATCGT
>JBMYWE010000184.1:0-5627 GCA_049607125.1 Granulosicoccaceae bacterium
CTCTTTATATAGCTTTAAGAACACCGGGCGCTCGGGGTCGTCGACTGCTTGGATGCGGGTGAAGGCAGCGTCTACTAGACTGCGGGCAGTGCATTCGCCTGAAGCCAGTTTTGTACTTAGCTCTTCCAGTGATAGTGTCAGGTTGTGAGGCACGTCGTTCTCCGTTTGTGCATAGCCGCTTAAAGTTGTTGGCTAGCGTCGGTGTTTTTTCAGGATCAAGTTTGTCGTCGCCGCCCACGGCAATATCAGCGGGCGTTAGTGCTTTTTTATTGTTGCCTACGTCTCAATTAGCGCGTGTAAGCTCAAACTTGCTGGAGGTTGTCGCTTATTCAAGCCGCGCCTGCGGTTTGCAACGGGCTCAACTGCTCGCTTCCTCAAGGCACAAATCGCGCTTCGGACAGTTCCGTCATCAGGTCTGCGGCCAAATGGTTTATATCTTCTGGTTATCATTGAGTGCCCCGCATGATTTGCAACCAATTTGTCTAGCACAGCGCTGCGTTGTTGGCGACTTCGAAGGTCGACGACCTTGTGACGCCGGAATGTCTAGCCGTTACTTGTTGGTCGGGGTATCTTTAGGGTTACAAGGTCATTTCAGGCCTTCAGGCTAACAGAGGCGGCGCCCATGAGTGAAGAGCATGCTCACGACCATGATCATTCGCACTTAGATGAAACAGCGCTGCGTGTGCGCGCCTTAGAAACCTTGCTCACTGAAAAGGGCTATATCGATCCAGCGGCCCTCGATGTTTTTATCGACACCTACGAGAACAAAGTCGGCCCCCAAAATGGGGCGCGTGTTGTGGCTCGGGCTTGGGTCGATGCAGCCTACCGGCAACGTTTGGCCGAGGATGCAAGCAGCGCTATTGCCGAGTTCGGGTTCACGGGTCGTCAGGGCGAGCATATGGTGGCTGTGTTCAATTCATCCGAGGTGCACAACGTCGTGGTTTGCACGCTCTGTTCTTGTTATCCCTGGCCCGTCCTGGGTTTGCCCCCCGCGTGGTATAAGTCCGCTCCTTATCGCTCCCGCGTTGTTGTGGATCCCTGCGGAGTGCTCGCTGATTTTGGTGTCAAATTGCCAGACTCGACAGAGATCAAAGTGTGGGATTCCACCGCCGAGGTGCGCTATTTGGTGGTGCCCCAACGGCCCGCAGGGACAGACGGCTGGTCGGAGCAACAACTGGCGGCTTTGGTAAACCGCAATTCCATGATCGGCACCGCGTTGGCTACCCCCGTTGAGGCCGCCGCATGAATGGCGCTCAGGATCTCGGCGGCATGCAGTGCTTCGGTGCGGTGGTCGAGGTGCCAGACGAGCCGCTGTTCCATCAGCCGTGGGAGCGGCGGGTGTTTGCTATGGCCTTGGCGATGGGAGCCAGTGGTGCGTGGAATTTGGATCAATCGCGTTTTGCGCGCGAATCCTTGCCTGCAGATTTTTACCTGAGTGCTGGGTACTACCGCATCTGGCTGGCTGCGATGCAGGAGTTGATGAAACAGCGCGATCTAGTGACCGAAGAAGAACTGCGGGCAGGACAGATGATGGTCGCACCCAAGCCTGTGCCGCGAGTGGCCAGAGCTGAATTGATTCCGGCGGCGTTGGCGGCCGGCTCACCCGTTGAGCGCCAGGCGACCACTCCAGCACTTTTTGGCGTCGGCCAGCGACTTCGGGTGCGCCGAGACTCACCTGCGGGTCACACCCGCGTACCGCGCTATATTCGAGGTTGTGTGGGGACGGTAGTACGGGTTCACGGTTGCCACGTTTTTGCCGAGAGTAATGCCAGAGGCGATGGGGAAGACCCGCGCTGGTTGTATAACCTGTGTTTTGACGCCAATGAGCTCTGGGGGGCGAGCGCCCAGCGCAGCTCAGTGCATGTGGATTGTTGGGAGCCAAGCCTTGAACTCATCTAATGTAAATGCCTCATTTTCTATGAGCGAAGCAGCAGCACTGGCGGAGTTGCCCGAGATTCCGCGCGATGCAGCAGGGCCGGTTTTCGCCGAGCCCTGGCAAGCGCAGGTTTTTGCCATTACTTTGGCGCTGTATGAGCGTGGTTTGTTTAGCTGGCCGGAGTGGGCCGAGCATTTGTCTCGGGCGATTGGGCAAGCACAAGCTGCTGGAGATCCAGACTGTGGCGACAGCTACTATAACCACTGGCTCGCCGCCTTAGAGGCCATTTTGCACAGCAAGGGTGTAGCGAGCGTTGATCAGCTCTGTCAATTGCAACAGGCTTGGTCTGAAGCAGCGGCGGTGACACCGCACGGAGCTCCTATCGAGCTCAGCTCAGCCCAACGGGCTGCTCTGGCAGCAAGTGACTAAGCGCTGTGGTCCTGCGTGCTCGGATCATCTGTCGAAGTCTTCACTTTTGCATGCTCAGCGCTGTGGTAATTTCGCCGCTGCCAAACGGTGACCTCGCCGTTCCAGCCTCGGTCTTTATGGCCGATAGTTCGTTTAGTAACGTTTTTAAGGATGTTCAGTGACTTCTCTCGCCCGTCAGCGCCGAGCGCTCATTATCGTGATGGATTCCGTCGGTATCGGCGGTGCCCCCGATGCCGCGGCATTTGGTGACGAGGGGTCATGTACCGTGGGGCACATCGCGGAGGAATGCGCGGCAGGTCGTGCGGATATAGGCCGCAATGGCCCACTGCGCCTACCCAATCTGGCTGCACTGGGCTTAGGGGCTGCCTGTGAGCAAGCGTGGGGTCGCGCTATGCCGCCGTTGACCAGCAAGCCCTGCAAACTGTTGGGACAGTGGGGCTCTGCTATTGAAAACAGCGGGGGCAAAGATAGCCCTAGCGGCCATTGGGAGTTGGCGGGCTTGCCCGTCGAATCAGACTGGGGTTATTTTCCCGACAAAACTCATAGCTTCCCGCCGGAGTTGCTCGCCGAGATATGCCGCCGTGCAGATTTACCCGGATTGTTGGGTAATTGTCACTCATCCGGTACCGAGGTGCTCGATGACGTCGGTGAGCGCTCGCATGCTGAGGGTATGCCGATTGTCTACACCAGCACCGACAGTGTATTTCAGATTGCTGCACACGAGGAGTCTTTTGGTTTGGAGCGCCTCTACAAGCTCTGTGAGCTGGTGCGTGAGTTGGTCGATGAATACCGGGTCGGACGGGTAATCGCACGCCCTTTTACTGGCAGTAACCGCAACAACTTTAAACGGACCCACCACAATCGTCGTGATTACGCTGTGCCTCCGCATGGGCCGATCTTGTTTGATTGCGTCAATGAAGTGGGCGGATTTGTCACCGCTATTGGCAAAATTTCTGACCTCTACGCCGGGCAGGGTGTGGGCAAAAAGTTAAAGGCCAGTGGTCTAGATGGCTTGATGCGTACTACCTTTGATGCCTTGGCAAGCACCCAAAACAGTGATCGGCCCGAGTTGGTCATGACAAACTTAGTGGATTTTGACCAAGAATACGGCCATCGCCGCGACGTGCCTGGCTATGCTCGGGAGCTGGAAGCATTTGATGCGTATATCCCGCAGCTGCAGCAGCAGCTGGCACCAAATGATTTGCTAATTATCACCGCTGACCACGGTTGTGACCCCACTTGGTTTGGTACAGACCACACACGCGAGCAGGTTCCGGTATTGTGCTGGAGCCCGGGTTGTGAGAGCCACGCATTGGGTGTGCGTCACAGCTTCGCAGATGTGGGGCAGAGCGTCGCCAGTTGGTTGGGGGCCACGGCACTCCTCCATGGGCAGAGTTTCTTTGATGATCCGCCTACTCAGATAAAAATTGCCCAATGACTCTCGAGCGTAGCTGAGCCTAAGGGCGTGGCTAACTCGCTTCTAGGATTACATCACCACCCGCGATGCGCCTACGGCTTATGGCGGCTACTTCGAGAGGGTAGCCGAGCATATGGGCGCCAGCCCGCACCTCGGGTATCACCTTGGCTTTTCCCCTCAAAGCTAGCGCGTCGCTGCGCATTGGTGTTCAATAGGGCATCCGTTGGCTACTAGCCGATGAACTAACAGGAGAGGTCAATGCCGCAGGCATCTGCCACTGATTTGGCTATCGAACTGCGTGGGGTCCACAAGCGTTTTGGTGATGTACACGCCAACAAAGACGTGGATTTGCAAATTCGCAAGGGCACTATTCACGGCATTATCGGCGAGAATGGTGCGGGTAAATCCACGCTTATGAGTATTCTCTACGGTTTTTACAAGGCCGATGCGGGCGAAGTCCTTATCGATAACACGCCGGTGCGCTTGGCAAATTCGCGTCAGGCTATCGAGGCCGGAATTGGCATGGTGCATCAGCACTTTATGTTGGTCGACACCTTTACGGTGCTCGAAAATGTGATGCTTGGCGCCGAGCAGGGCGTGGCGTTGGCTAGCAGTGCCAAAGCCGCGCGCGAGCAGCTTCGCCACCTTGCCGAAAACTACCAACTTAGTGTGGACCCCGATGCTTTGGTGGGTGAATTACCCGTGGGCGAACAACAGCGCACAGAGATTCTTAAAGCACTGTACCGCGGTGCCAGAGTGCTGATTCTCGATGAGCCTACAGGCGTGTTGACGCCGCAAGAAGCCGATCAGCTCTTTCGCATACTTCGCGCGCTGCGCGAGCAGGGAGTGACCGTTTTACTCATCACTCACAAATTGCGCGAAATCATGGATGTCACCGACCACGTATCGGTGATGCGAGCGGGCGAGATGGTGGCGCATCGAGCGACGACGGAAACCTCCGAGCGTGAGCTGGCCGAACTGATGGTCGGTGGATCGGTAAATTTAGAGCTTGATAAATCTGCGGTTCAAGCGGGAGAGTTGGTTCTGGACGTCACCAAACTCAGTGCCAAAGATGCGCGTGGAGTGCAAGTATGTCATCAAGTCTCCTTCCAGATTTGTGCGGGGGAAATCGTCGGTGTGGCGGGCGTATCGGGCAATGGTCAATCGGAACTGCTAGAAGTCTTGGCGGGTATCGAGCCCTTAAGCGACGGCTCGTTTCAAGTACTCGGTCGAGAAGTAACTAAAAAACACAAGATTGACCCAAAAGAGATGCGCGCGCTGGGGGTAAACCATGTGCCTGAAGATCGCCACCGACTGGGTATGGTCAAGCCCTTTACGGCGGCTGAAACTAGTATTTTGGGTTATCATCACGCGCCCGAATATGCAGCAGGTCTGTTGATAGACGGCGGTAAGGTGGATGCACATTGCCAGACGCTGATGGATGATTTTGATGTCCGACCTCCCAACCCCAAGCTGCGCTCGGCAGCTTTTTCAGGAGGGAATCAGCAAAAGCTTATTATTGCGCGCGAGATCGAGCGAAATCCCAAGCTGTTGCTGGTGGGGCAACCCACGCGCGGTGTGGATATAGGCGCGATAGCTTTGATACATCGGCGCTTACTCGCTCTGCGGGATGCTGGGGTAGGTATTTTATTGGTCTCTGTGGAGTTGGATGAAATCCTCGCCTTATCTGATCGTATTGTGGTGATGTGTGGGGGAGAGTTGGTGGGAGAGGTCTCTGCAGCCGAGGCGGACAAAGCAAAGCTTGGGCTGATGATGGCAAATGCGCGGGAGGTGGCGAATGGCTGAGGCAACTACGCATATGCCCACTTGGGTTCGTGTCGGGGTGGTGCCACTGGTTAATCTGAGTATGGCCTTGTTGGTGTCAGGCTTGATATTCTGGATTAT
>JBMYWE010000185.1:0-5618 GCA_049607125.1 Granulosicoccaceae bacterium
GTGTCACTCTATTTGAAGGGCTCAATTTCTTTGGCTTGCTCTCACTGCCGCTGTTTATTTTGACAGGGGACTTAATCGCCGCTGCGGGTATTGCCAAACGACTCGCGGATTTCGCCCACGCTTGCTTGAGTTGGATGCGCGGTGGCCTGGGTCTGGCAACCATCGGTTCCTGTGGTTTGTTTGCCGCGATTTCCGGGTCCAACTCAGCCACTACGGCGACCATCGGTGGCATCATGCACCCGGTACTGGAGAAGGATGGCTACGATCCGCGTTTTGCCGCGGCAACCGCGGCGGCCGGCGGTACGGTGGGCATCATCATTCCACCGTCCATCATTTTTATCGTCTACGGCTTCTTGATGAACTTGTCGATCTCTGATTTGTTCGTCGCGGGTATATTGCCAGGCGTTTTGATGGTGGTTGCGATGCAGGGTGTTTGTTGGTTTATGGCCAAAAAGCACGGCTGGGGAACGGTCACTCCCTTGAGCAAAACGCGCGTTTTCCACACGGCTCGCCAAGCCTATCTTGGTTTTTTCGCCATCTTTATCGTCATCTATGGCATCTACTCGGGTATCTTTTCGCCAACTGAGGCGGCCGCTATCACGGTGGGTTTTTGTTTGTTTGCCGGCCTGTTGTTAACTCGGGAGATTCACTGGAAAAAACTACCAGATATCTTGCTGCGCTCTGGTCAGCTGACCGGTATGTTGGCCCCTATGATCGCGATCTCGGTCGTGATGCAACAAGTGTTTGCACTGTTGGGGGCCGCCGAAGCCGTCGCCAGTTTCGTTTCTTGGTTCGGCGACAGTGATCTGGTCGTTTTGTTGGTCTGCATGGCTATCGTGATGACGGCTGGGTGCATATTGGAGAGTTTGCCGGTGACGGTGATCTTTGCGCCCATATTGGCCCCCATAGCGGTGGCACACGGGGTCGATCCGGTCCATTTTAGTGTGATTTTCTTGGTCGGGGCTGCCATTGGCTTTATCACTCCCCCCTTTGGCTTGAACCTGTTTGTGGTCAGCGGCACGACGGGCATCCCGTACTCTAAACTTGTGCGCTTTGCCATGCTGTATTTGGGTGGTCTGTTGGTCGCTTGGGCCCTGATTGCCTTTGTTCCCTGGTTCTCGCTGGCCTTGGTCCCAAGCATTGGGTGAATCTGATGCTGGGCTGGACAGTCTATATAAGGTCTTATACACGCATGGGCGATTCTGCCAGACAGGTGGTTTCGCGCAGGCAAAGGCCTTGAATCAAACATCACACGATAGCGTGATTATTTAAATAGTTGAGGAGCAACACTATGAAGATGACGACTGAAGAAGCATTCGTCAAAGTCCTGCAGGCACACGGCATTGAGCATGCTTTCGGTATCATCGGTTCGGCCATGATGCCTATCTCAGACTTGTTCCCACAAGCGGGTATCAAATTTTGGGACTGCGCTCACGAGTGTAATGCCGGCATGAGCGCCGACGGCTACTCACGCGCCACGGGCAAGATGAGCATGATGATTGCTCAAAACGGTCCGGGCATCACCAACTTCGTCACGCCTGTCAAGACGGCTTTCTGGAATCACACCCCCATGTTGTTGGTGACGCCTCAAGCGGCCAACAAAACCATCGGGCAGGGCGGTTTCCAAGAGATTGAGCAGATGGCACTGTTTAAAGATATGGTTGCCTATCAAGAAGAAGTCCGCGACCCCTCTCGTATCGCCGAAGTGCTGAACCGCGTGATCGATCAGGCCTTCCGTGCCTCTGGCCCAGCGCAAATCAACGTGCCACGTGATTTCTGGACTCAGGTGATCGACATCGAGTTGCCACAAATCATCAAAATCGAGCGTCCCCGTGGCGGCGAAGGCGCCATTGCTGAAGCGGCTAAGCTGCTCTCTGAAGCCAAGTTCCCCGTTATCCTGAACGGTGCTGGTGTTGTGCTGGCGGGTGCCATCCCGGCCTCAGCGGCATTGGCTGAAAAACTCGATGCCCCCGTTTGCTGTAACTACCAGCACAACGACGCATTCCCTGGTTCGCACCCTTTATCTGTTGGTCCTCTGGGCTATAACGGCTCTAAGGCGGCTATGGAGTTGATTGCCAAAGCCGACGTGGTATTGGCCTTGGGCAACCGCCTCAACCCGTTCTCAACACTGCCAGGCTACGGCATCGATTACTGGCCTAAGAACGCCAAGCTTATTCAGGTAGACATCAACGCCGACCGCATTGGCCTAACCAAGCCTGTGACCGTTGCTATCCAAGGCGATGCCAAGCGCGTCGCCGAGCAACTGCTCGAGCAGCTTGCCGCTGGCGCTGGGGATGCGGGTCGCGCAGAGCGTAAGTCGGATATTGAGAGCACCCGCGCCCGTTGGAAGCAAGAGCTCGTTTCTATGGAGCACGAGGACGACGACCCAGGCACCGACTGGAACGAACGCGCCCGTAGCCGCGAACCAGAGAAAATGTCTCCTCGCCACGCCTGGCAGGCCATCAGCGACATCATGCCCGATGATGTGATCATTTCTTCTGATATCGGTAACAACTGCGCTATCGGCAACGCCTATCCAACCTTCGAGAAGGGCCGCAAGTACCTGGCTCCTGGCTTGTTTGGCCCTTGTGGTTATGGTTTTCCTGCCATCCTCGGTGCCAAGATCGGTTGCCCCGATACGCCAGTCATCGGCTTTGCCGGTGACGGTGCGTTCGGAATCTCCATGAACGAAATGACCGCCTGTGGTCGCGACGACTGGCCGGCCATCACCATGGTGATCTTCCGCAACTACCAGTGGGGCGCCGAGAAGCGCAACACCACCTTGTGGTTTGAAGACAACTTTGTCGGCACCGAGCTCGATTTGGGCGTCAGCTACGCCAAAATCGCCGAGGCTTGCGGTGTGAAAGGTGTTCAGGTTGCCAGCACCGACGAGCTCAGCAAAGCACTGCTTACGGCCGTAGAGGAGCAAATGAATAACGGTGTCACGACGTTCATTGAAGTGTTGCTCAACCAAGAGCTGGGCGAGCCCTTCCGTCGCGACGCGATGAAAAAGCCTGTCTCTGTTGCAGGCATAGACGCCGCTGATATGCGTCCTCAGCAAGTGAGCTAAAACGACACTTGTCTCCTGACCCTCTGCCACACCTAGAGGGTTGGGCTTTTGAGGTGCGACTCTCGGGCGGTGCTCTTGAAATCTCTTTCAAGCATCACTCGAGGGCTCGCACCTTTTTTTGTCCCCAATGAAAGTGGGAGCCTGCTAATAGCAGGGCCCGCCAAAGCTCTGAATTCTATTCATATCATCGAGATCAACAAAAAGTGCGTACCTTTTTACAGCGACAATCAGAACAGTGGAATACATTATTCGCGGGCTTTGCTGTCGCTGCTGTGGTGGCGGTGACGGCCCAGTTTCTCTCTGAGCACTACGGTGCCCCCGCCATGTTGATGGCCTTGCTGTTGGGTATTGCCTTTCATTTTCTAGCAGAGGAGGGCAAATGCGTCGAAGGCATCAGCTTTACCGCCAAGACCGTGCTGCGCTTTGGTGTGGGGCTACTCGGCGTACGTATCAGTGCCGAGTTGATTATCGGCTTGGGTGCCGAGCTGATCGGGCTAGTTATACTTGGCGTGCTGCTTACTATTTTATTTGGCTTGCTCGGCGCTAAGTTGTTGGGCCGGGGTTGGCGTTTTGGATTGCTTACCGGTGGTTCCGTCGCCATTTGCGGTGCCTCAGCGGCCATGGCCATTGCTGCTGTATTGCCCAAAAATGAGCACTCGGAACGCAACCTCATTTTCACCGTGCTGAGCGTCACGGTGCTCAGTACCGTGGCGATGGTGGTCTACCCGATCATCGCTCAAGCTTTGGATCTTGGCGCGGTCGCCAATGGCGTGTTTCTAGGCGGCACCATACACGACGTGGCGCAGGTGGTGGGGGCGGGTTTCAGCGTCTCTCAGGAGACGGGAGACACCGCTACACTTGTCAAACTCATTCGTGTCAGCATGCTTGCTCCGGTCGTGCTGTTGTTTGCTCTCGCCGTGCGCGCCAAGGGAATGGAAGACTCCAGCGAGGGCGGGAGGCCGCCTTTGGTGCCAAGTTTTGTGGTGGCTTTTTTGATGCTGGCCACGCTTAACTCGCTGGGTTGGATTCCCGCCCAAGTTGCTGAGTTTTGCAGCGATGTGTCGCGTTGGGCACTATTGATAGCGATAGCGGCTGTGGGTATGAAAACATCTCTACGCCGTGTGTTGGACGTCGGTGGACAGGCAATTGTCTTGATTGTACTGGAGACACTCTTTATCGCTGTTTTTGTTTTGGGCGGTTTGCAACTCCTACTGTCTGCGTAGCCGAAACAAGCCTTGGCGCATCGAGGGCATGGTCGCTGATATCTTCGTCTGACAAATCATTTGCTCTGCTCGATTATGTCTCGTTTTGGGCGTTCCTATGAGGCAATTTTTCCTGATATGGCCCCGGGCTGCTAATGACTATGGTTCTTCGCGCAGGGTAAAGCAGGCGCTAGAGTAGACCCCAGCTAAATCGTTTCCAACAACAAAGGGTCCTCCATGAAAACCACCGTATCGGCTGTTTTACCGGATGAAAAGGGGCAGTGGAAGGAGCTGTATTATGCATACGCCGAGTTCTATCGCGTGCCCATGGATGAAGCTATTCTGGAGCGCGTCTGGTCGTGGATTCACGACCAAAACCAAGCCTTTTACTGCCTCGTGGCCAAAGACGCAGACGGAAGCTTGCTCGGCCTGATGCACTTTCGTGCGATGCCGTCGCCGTTGCGCGGTGCGCAAGTGGGTTTCTTGGATGATCTATTCGTCTCCGCCAGCGCGCGCGGACAAGGGGTGGTTGAAGCGCTGTTTGGCCAACTGAAGCTGGAGGCAAAAGTGCAGGGCTGGCCCATCGTGCGCTGGATCACCGCCGACAACAACTATCGTGCCCGGGCCCTCTACGATAAGTTGGCCGAAAAAACTCAGTGGAACACCTATCAGATGCCCGTCACTTAGTGGATCGTTGTCTCCGACTGCTATCTCGCGCAATCCTATCTATTAAATGGCAACTGCGACACCGAGCGCACTGACTTCATTGAACTGCTTGGACTTTATCTTTATCAGCAGGCAAGGGTCGGTGAGCATGGACGCGTGCATCCTGTCGGGGTCAGGGGGAGTTTCTACCACAGGAAGCTCTAGGCGAGATTCGTTGATTTCGGCCTGAGTTTGAGTGAGCTCCAGGCTGTAGCCCGCGCTGGGGCGCTGGCCCATCTGTACCACCACCAGCGTTTCTGTTGTGAAGTCTACCGGCGGTATTTTTGCTGAAGGTTGGCCGAAGGCCTGTTTGTTGGTCAAAAAATCTGCCAATGTGTCTTTGGACGAAATTAACTGCAGGGCAGGTGCCTGCTCCATTCGGCCACATTGGGCTTTTGCGGCAAGCTGTTCCAGTTCTACCGTTTGAGTTTGTTTCTTGTTCATTGTCTGCTGACCCGCGCAGCCCAAGAGCATTGTTAGTAAAAAAACACCCAGGGTAATCTTAGGTGTGGATTGGGCGTTAGTAGGCATGATCAAAACTTCCCGAAGAATTTAGCATGCTGTGCTGAAAGCAAACTTGGCCGCACAGCATTTTGTTGTACCGGTTCGATATTGTTATGTTTCATTCAGCGTCCAGCCGT
>JBMYWE010000186.1:0-5605 GCA_049607125.1 Granulosicoccaceae bacterium
CTGTGTTGAATTGTTAGTCAGGAATGAGCGAATCAACCAATACTGTTATTCAACGTTTGCCGGACGAGCTTGAGTCCTTGTGGCGTTTTGCATTCCGACTGTGCGGTTGCACTCACGAATCGAAAGAGCTGGTACAGCAAACCTGCTTGCGGGCAATCGAACAGCAGCACCTGTATCGTGAAAAAGGATCTTATCGAAGTTGGTTGTTCCGAATCCTCCACAACCTTTGGGTCAATAAACTGCGTTCGATGGACTTCCAACATCAGAAGCAAAAATCCGAGTCTCAGACCGACACCGATGTAGTTGATCTTGCGCGCTTCCGGTCGGGAGAGGGCTCGGTATCTGCGCCAGAGTCCGTCGCTTTTTTGCATGAAGTCTACCGTCTGATGCAATCGCTACCAGAGGGGCAGCGAGTTGTGATGGAGCTCATTTGTGTTGAAGGTTTCTCCTACAAAGAAACAGCCGCAATTTTGGATATTCGCATCGGTACGGTGATGAGCCGCCTGGCCAGAGCGCGAATGAAAATTGGCCTGAAAATACAACCTCCTAAGAGCAACCCGTCCGGAATAAAATCGAACACGAGGTGCGAGAATTGAAACTCAGTTTGGAAGATCTCAGAGCATACGTTGACGGCGAGCTCAGTGAAGAGCAAAAAGTCAAAGTGGCAGCATTTATTGAGAATGATGAAAAACTGGCTTCGCAGACAGCTGCAATGGAAGCTTCCAAGCTCCCTTACAAAGCTGCTTACGTCGATCAAGGGTTGCCGCCCGTTCCTCCTGAATTATTGGCGTTTGTTAAAGGTTGGGAGACTATTTCAGCGGGCCAGCCAGTAACACAATCCACCCGCTGGTCATGGCAAATGGCTGCAGCGATAGCGCTTTCTGTTTGTTTGGGGTTCTTTGTTGGTTATTTAAGCCCACGGACTGATGATTCCTTTGCTGCTCAGAGCACCTTGAAACCGGAAGAGGCCAACTGGGTTCAGCTCGTAGCTGATTATCAGTCGCTCTACGTACCGGCAACCGTTGCGGGCGGTGCAAATCCGATGCAACCTGCTAAGGAGCTGTTCTCGCGTCTCAATGTATTCTCGGAGAATGAAAATCCAGTACCAGACTTTTCTTCTGTGGGATATCAATTTAAGCGAGCCCAGCAGCTAGGTTACGAAGGAAGGCCCTTGTTACAGCTGGTGTACCAAAATGATGCACAGCAACTATTGGCGTTTTGTTTAATGCCTGATCCTGTCGAGGCGCGTCCTCCATCTATTGCGATGATCAACAGTCAAGCCACAATCAGTTGGAGGCGCTTGGGTCATCGCTTCATCATTGTGGCGCAACAGCGAAATGTTGACCTTGAGCAAATCAGGGTGCTCGCGGAATCTACATACCTTTAGCTAACCGGTGACGCGTAAGCGTAAAAACACGCGGACGGTACAAGTTATTTTGTTTTTCTTGATCTAGCTTCATACGTACTGTTTACGATAATTGGGTGTTGCTTGCTCCGTCAAGGCGGAGCGTATCCGAGCGTCTGTCCTGTGCTTGCGACGTGGTGGATTGAGTTAGTGATTCTCTTGCACTTAAGAGTTCGCTGAGATTGCTGGAATAAAACCCTCACCTGACTTGTTATTAGATGGCGAGCGACTACTTGCGAACAGCGCCTGAGTTACTTGCTTAACCAACAGGAGAGACGATAAATGTTAGTGTTTAAACCATTTCGTGTGTTAATAGCTGCAGCGTTTTCAGCAAGCTTGGCATTTCCTGCGTTTGCCAATGCATGGACCCTAGATAGCGAGGCGTCCCATTTGACTTACCTATCCACCAAAATCACGCAGGCATCAACTGCTTTAACAGAAGAGAATACTTTTTTGACATTGGCCGGAAGTGTCATAGAAGGCAAGGCGGAAATTACTATTGATTTAAGCAGTGTCGAAACGAATATCCCCATTCGAAATGAAAGAATGCAAAAGCATGTCTTTAATACAGCAGAGTATCCAGTGGCCACTATTACAGCTAAGCTACCGAATGGAGCTACGGCACTTGGTAATCGTGACTTGGAACTGCCAATGACTTTGTCGATGAATGGTGTGTCAAAGGAACTAGTGGTAGCGGTTAGAGTAAACGCCACTGATACTGCTTTGGTTGTAACCTCAACAAAAATGATAGTCATCAACGCCGCCGATTTCTCAATGGACGGTGGTCTGGCTAAGCTGCAGACGTTAGCTGGGCTAGGGAATATTCCGATCTATGTGCCCGTTGCCTTCGAGCTGTCGTTCGGTAAGTCAAGTTAGTTTTTACTCCTATTGAAACGCTACCCGGACCATCTGATCCGGGCAGTTAAGCGCTAACTAGGTTAGCGTCTGGTGGTTGGCTCGACGATGGTTTTGGTCTTCATTCAAGCCTAAGCTGCGCAAGTGAATGGTTGTAGTGATTAAAAGCGCTAGATCAAGTTATATATGCGTCGTTAAAGCACTAAGTTTTCCCCTGCGCGTTGCAGATATAGCCAACATTCGGGGCCACCTGGGTGGGGCTGTCCAGATGGGACACTCCAGGCCACTCTGGTTGCCTTTCGGCTGCGCGGCATTTTGACCTTTCTGGAGTGATAATTACCACTCCTACGATACTGACCAGACAAAATCTGAGACTATTTAGTTTTTTGAGGCAAACGGTTAATTTGGCTCAGTACTTTTTCTCTTTGGCTTACCTTTGGACACGGATTTTGCAGTGATATCCGCTCTATAGGGCTCATAAATCGGTTATTCCACTGTTTTTTGATGCCGTTTTTACCAAAACTTAGGCTTTACATGCTTGGCCACCAGATAAAAATGAGAAAACTGTGCAAAAGAACACATACATAAAGGCGTCCTGTTCGCTGGCCCTGTTACTTAGCCTTGTGGCTTGCGTTTCGCAGCCAACCGTGCCAACGACAGATACTAAGAGCGCTAGTGATCATCAACGGGTGCAAAATTACTCCCTTGGTGCATCCTCGCACGCGAGAGTTGGAGATGCATTGATAGAGAAGGGTGAGCGTTTTTATATCGTTGAAACCAGCGAGCGACTACTCGCCAAGCAAAGTGCTGAGGGTGGAGGGTATCAAGCGATTGAAGGCGAGCGCTATTTGGTGATGTCTAGCGACTCGGCTGACGGTGGTTTTTACGTCGGCGGCGCGGATCGCAAAGATGTGGCTGTTAAAATAAACAAAGAAGGCAAACTCCTCAGTTCTGATGTCTTTTACTTGCGTGATGGTCAATGGACTGCCAACTCTATTTTTAAGGTTGGCACAGTGGGTGAGCCTGTATTCGAAGCGGTGCAGAGTACGCGTCAGCTAGCACCACAGTCGCATCGAGAATCACTCCGCTATCAAGGTCTGGAAGGGGAGAGCATTCGCTTGCTTTACCAAAAGTATAAAGGCGGCGCTGAAATTGAAAGTAAGGATTTATCCTTTAACGTATCAAGCCACAATATCGTGCGATTTAACAACTACCGCCTGCAGGTCAAATCAGCCACGCGCGATGCCATTGAGTACGTCGTATTGACTGACTAGCGGCAAGTTGGGTGGGTCGTCGCAGTGGCGAGCCACTTACCAGCTTGATTGGCGCGTCTCGACCCAGCTAAATTGCACAGCCATCTTGTGGTGAGTGCGCGGCCCGACCAACAGCGCCTGATCTACGCAGCCCGACCTACGCGGCCCGACCAATATCGAATTGTGCGACTAAGCGTTGCAGTGACTCTGCTTCCTGGCGTAAACGCTCACTGGACTGACTGACCTGCGTCACCATTTGAGAGTTTTCCTGTACAAAGCATTCGATGTTGCTCATCGACTCACTGCTGGTGTCAATACTGGCGGTCTGTTGTGCGGTGTTGTCGTTTATCTCTTTAATCAGGGTGCTCACTTGTTCTGAAGAGCTCAGTATCTCACCGAGTATCTCGCCGGAATCGGTGACCAGCTTAGAGCCTTGCTCAACATTGCCCACGCTTTTTTCGATCAAAGTTTTTATTTCGCTGGCCGAGGCTGCGCTGCGCGAGGCGAGCGAGCGCACTTCCGTGGCAACCACAGCGAAGCCCTTGCCTTGTTCTCCCGCACGCGCCGCTTCGACCGCTGCGTTGAGTGCCAACAAATTTGTTTGGAAGGCGATACCGTCGATGACGTTGACAATCTCTGTCATCTGCTCGCTGGAAGCTGTTATAGCCTCCATGGCAGTGATGGCCCTGCGAACGACGCGCTCGCCTTGCGAGGCGGTCAGTTGCGAGTTGTTTGCGGCCTCACTCGCTTTGGTCAGGCGGGAGTTGTTTGCTTTTGCTGAGTTAGTCGCTTGTTGCAGATTTTTATTAGAGCGAGCTATGTCTTCCGCCTGTTCTTCCGTGCGGCGTTCCAAGTCTTGGTTTTTAGCCGCGATATCAGAAATTCCACTGTGTACGGTGGTCGCTGTGTTGGCAAGCTCGCCGAGTGTTTTGCACATGCTGCTCTGTACCGACTGCATAGAGCGCAGCATTTGCCCAAACTCGTCGCTGCTGTCAGTCTGAATCGGTTGAGAAAAATCTCCTCGAGCAAAGTGTTCTAGATGGTTTTTGATGATGAATATTTGCCTCAACGTGCTTCGATTAATGAAACCTAATAGAGCGAACATAACGATCAATATCAAAATTGATAGCGCTTCTAGGCCCTTGCTGTTGCCAATCGTCGCGGCTATTGTTTCATTGAGGTCCGTATCGTAGATGCCGGTGCCGGTGTACCAATCCCACGGTTGGAATCCAATAGCATATGAGGTCTTGTCTGCGGGAACTTCGCCCTTGGCTTTTGGCCATTGGTACGATACAAAATCTGCTTGTCCGTTTGCGGTCACGTCGGCCAGTTCTTGAAAAAGGGGCACGCCGTTGGGATCTTTGACCCCCAACATGTTTTTACCTTCCAGTTGTGGTTTGGGGCCAAGGATTTTTACTGTGCCTTGCAGATCGTAGGCAAAGAAATAGCCATCTTTACCAAAGCGGGCATCACGTAAGGTGTGTAGCAATAATTGCTGGCTATTTGGATCACTGGCAATTTTTCCAACACTGCTGATCGCTTGTTCGACATGCTGCTTTAATTTGTCTTTGCGACTTTGCAGTAAATCTTCGCGATATTGTGTAGTTTCATCAGCAATTGCCTGAGATAACTGTTGTTGCAACTGGATCAGGGTAGCTGCGGCAAAAACCACCAGAGGGATTAATGCCAGTAACATGATCCTCATTTTAAGTGTCAGATTTTTCAGCATAGCGAACCAGGTGTGTACAAAGTATGTATTTTGAATCGTTTATCGGGGCTACAAGGAAAATCTTGAATGGTTATAGACTTGCGTTGCAAATCTCCAAGCCAGCGGTAAGCGGCTGACTTGAGATAGGGGTTATTACGGAGGTGTGTTGGTTGCTAACACTTAAGCCGGTGTTAGGCAGCGGCTCATATCAGAGGCTACCTGCTGCATCATTTTCAGATAATGGTCTTTGCCCACTTCTATATGACTTCCCAATGGATCGAGAATGCCGACCTGAATATCAGTCACCCGGGTCAATGTGGATAAGGACTTGGTTGGAAACTGGGGTTCGCTGAACAGGCATTGAATATTTTTCTGGCGAATTTT
>JBMYWE010000187.1:0-2792 GCA_049607125.1 Granulosicoccaceae bacterium
AATTCACGGTCATTGGCGCTTGGCAAAGGCGCTTCCCTCTGAATTACATCGCGTTGAGATTCTCTGTGAAGGCCGGGTACTCAGCCCGCCAGAACTCGGTGCCCTTCGCTGGCGATTTGAGTTTCGATTGCAGCGTTGTCAGGGAGAGCACGGTTGGCAACAGATGGGGCAGCGTCTGCGGTTGGGCTGGTACCGGCCCAGCGATCATCTCAGCCCACCAAGAGGGGGTGAGCAGTGGCGTCTTGCCCTCAAACTCAAATTGCCGCGGGGGCAGCTAAACCCCGACGGTTTCGACTACGAGACATGGCTCTTTCAGCGCGGCTTTCAAGGCACAGGTTATGTGAGTGACGCGCAAGCGAGTTATCGAATGAGTGCGGCGCCCTGGTGGTCTCTGGCGCACTGGCGCACGGAGTTACGAGACAGGTTGCATAACAAGCTGCCCGACACGTCGGCTGCTGGGGTAATTCCGGCCTTAGTACTAGCCGACCGAAGTGGCATTGAGCCAGCTCTCTGGAATCGTTTTCGCGAAGCGGGCACAGGGCATCTACTGGCTATTAGCGGTTTACACGTGGGTTTGGTTGCGGCCTTTGGTGCGCTGTGCGGGGCGCTGTTCTGGCGTCTAGTCGGCGCCAGATTTGGCTCCAGAGCTATCTGGGTCGGCGGATGCGCGTTGGCGGTTGCCAGCGGCTACTCCGCGCTAGCAGGTTTTGCATTGCCGACCGTTCGGGCGTTGGTCATGTTGATGGCAGTAGCCGTCTTTTCAGCACTCGGGCGGCACCGGCGTGGCATGGATATTCTCGGTTTCGCCTTTGTGGCGTTACTGGTGTTCGACCCGTTGTCGATTTTATCTGCTGGATTTTGGCTGTCGTTTTGCTCGGTGGCAGGCATAGTCTTTGGGCTCAGCACCAAGCACCACTGGAAGCCATGGCAGCAGTTGCTCTGGGTCAATGCGGCGATGGGTCTGGTGTTGGCCCCACTCAGTCATTTGTTGTTTGGGCAGCTGGCTTGGTGGTGCAGTCCGGCCAATCTGGTGGTAGTACCTGTTTTTAGTTTTGTGGTGGTGCCGCTGAGCCTGCTCGGTGCGAGCTTGGCGGTGTTGGATTTGTCCGGCGCGCAATCGCTGCTGAGTTGGGCAGCCATTGGCATTACCTGGTGCGACGCTTGGCAGAGTTGGTTACTCAAGCTGCCAAAGCCACAACTACCCATGGTTGGCTGGGCGCCGGTCGGGCTGTTGTTGCTTTCCGTCGGCCTTTTACTTCCCAAGCTTTGGCGTGGAAGCGCCACTTTGTTGGTGGCTGCCGTGGTGCTACTGATCAGCCCGCGTCAAAGCGAATTGCCGACAGAGGGATTTGAACTCACTACCTTTGATGTCGGCCACGGCCTTGCGGTAATGGTTGAAACCAAAGAGCATCTGCTGATCTACGACACGGGCCCGCGCTACGGCTACGGACGTAGCAGTGGCGATGCAGTCATCGCTCCTGCGATTCGCGGCGGCGGCTGGCTTGCCCCTGATATTATTATGGTCTCCCACGAGGACGGTGATCACGCGGGCGGATTGCCCTCGCTAGAGCGCGCTTTTGGTGGTGCTGAGATAATCAGAGGGCAGAGTGCCAGCTGCGCTCCAGGCAGGCATTGGAGTTGGGATGGTGTGCACTTTGAAATTCTCCATCCGGTGGCGACGTGGTCTGGCGATAATGACAATTCGTGCGTATTGCGCGTGTCCAGCGGGCTCGGGAGCGCCCTCCTGCCCGGTGACATCGAGCGGCGCGCCGAGCGACGCATGTTGGAGCGGCGACTCGAGATGCGCAGTCAATTGTTGCTAGTGCCTCATCATGGCAGCAATAGCTCGAGTTCAGCCTCTTGGCTGGAGGTTGTCAAGCCCGAGTTGGCGGTGATTTCCGTGGCCAGTGATAGTCGATGGGGTATGCCACACGCCCCTGTATTGCAGCGATTACAGCGGGTTGGGGCACAGGTTTTGAGCACGGGTGAATCGGGTGCAATCGTTGTTCGATTTGACGGCTCTGCGGCCGCTCCGTCGGTGCGTTTGATTCGCGAGGAGCGGCGAAGATTCTGGCATCGGCCCTAATCCGTCCACTGAATCTCCCAGACGACAACTTTGGCGATACGTTTGTGGATGCTTGACCGCTATAATTGCCTCGTTTGTACTAAAATTTCACCCATGTCGTGTGTTGCTGCGAGAGACGCCGCGCGCACATCAATCACGCTATTCTTGGGACATACTCACTTGTTAGATATTATCCTCGCCGGTGGTTGGCTGATGCTGCCAATCGTGGTCAGCTCGATTGTGGCGCTCGGCATTATTTTTGAGCGCTTTTACGCTTTGCAAGAAAAGCGTGTTATCCCTGCCTCTACCGCCGAGCAAGCTGAGCAGTGGGCATTGGACAAACAGATCGACGAAGAAAAATTGATCACGTTGCAGCAGGACTCACCGCTGGGTCGCATTTTGGCGGCGGGTCTGGCCAATAGCGATTGCTCGCGAGAGGTCATGAAAGATGCCATCGAAGAGGTGGGGCGAGTAGAAGCACATAACCTCGGGCGCTACTTAAATGCCTTGGGCACCACCGCCGCCATCACCCCACTGCTCGGATTGTTGGGCACGGTGGTGGGTATGATCTCAGTGTTTACCACTATCACCACCGCGGGCGTGGGCAACCCTACCACTTTGGCCGGAGGTATCTCGCAGGCCCTGATGACCACCGCAGCCGGTTTGACGGTGGCGATTCCCGCGCTGGTTTTTTCGCGGTATTTTCAGCGTCGCGTGACCGATTTGG
>JBMYWE010000187.1:2802-5539 GCA_049607125.1 Granulosicoccaceae bacterium
TGGAGCAGGCGGCACTGCGTTTGGTGGAGATAATGAGCAGTGGTCGCCGTGCGCCGACGAGCATCGGCAACCGCGCCGCTGCGGCCGCTAGTGCCCAACCCAAAGCGAGGCGGGTGCGCTCTTGAGATTTCGTGACCAAGAGCCCGAGCAGGCAGAGCTCAATCTCACCCCCCTGATCGACGTGGTGTTTTTGCTGTTGATTTTTTTTATGGTCTCGACCACTTTCCAAAAAGAGTCGGAGATCAAAATCAGTTTGCCGCAAGCGGCAACCGATAAACAGCCGCTTGCCAGCGATAAAATTGAAGTGCTGGTCAATGCCGATGGCAGCATGCATGTGGGAGGCTTGGAGTTAGTCAATAGTCAGCTGGCCACTGTCCGCCAGGCACTGCAAAAGGCTGCCAACGGTCGGCGTGATATTCCACTGGTCATTCGCGCTGATAAGGGTACGCCTTATCAGGCTATTGTCACGGTGATGGACGCCGGTTCGCAGATCGGTCTTCTGCGCATTTCACTGCCGACACTCCGTGTCCAGGAATAACAACGCCGGGGACGGCATTCAGCCTGCCGAGACGCCCACTGGAGCCGAAACGTACCGCCGATTGCTGAGCTACGCGAAGCCACACTGGCGGCGTCTGGTGGTGGCCAGCGTCTGTATGGTGGGTTTTGCCATGACTGACGCCGCCTTTGCTGCCCTGATGCAGCCCTTGCTGGATGGCGGATTTAGTTCGGACAGCGGTCGCGCCCCTTGGGTTGTCCCGTTGGCTGTGCTGGCTCTGTTTTTCTTTCGAGGGGTGGCGGGCTTTATATCTACCTACCAGATGGAATGGGTCGGCGGCCGCGTGATTGCCAAGCTGCGTGCTGCACTCTTCGACAAATACCTGAGTCTGCCCACCGCGCACTATGATCAAACCACGGGTGGCGAGTTAATCTCTCGCCTGACCTACAACGTGCAGATGGTGTCCAACGCGGCGAGCAAGGCCATCACTGTGCTGATTCGCGATTCGATCACTGTTATCGCGTTGCTCAGCTTAATGGCTTGGCACTCCTGGCGATTGACCTTGGCTTTTATGTTGGTGGGGCCGTTGTTGGGCATTTTGATCGCCTACGTCAGTCGTCGTTTTCGGCGCATCAGTCGCAATATACAGACGGCGATGGGAGATCTAACTCACGTCGCTGAGGAGGCCATAGAGGGACAGCGCGAAGTAAAGGTTTTCGGTGGGCAGGCGCACGAGCGAGCACGCTTTGAGATCGTCAACGAGCATAACTTTAGGCTCAACCTCAAAGAGACCGCCACCCGAGCCGCCAGTGCACCACTGATTCATTTCCTGGTGGCCGTGGCCCTGGCTATCATTATGTATTACGCCAGTTTGCAGGGTACCCAATCACATTTGTCGGTGGGAGAGTTCGTCTCTTTTCTCACCGCCATGTTGTTGTTGTTTCAGCCACTGAAAGCTCTGTCAGATCTCAACGCTGTGATTCAGCGTGGCATAGCGGCTGGCGAGAGCGTGTTTAGCCTTTTAGATGAAGCCTCAGAGCCCGATACAGGTCGTGACACTTTGATGGCACCGATTACCGGCATACGCTTTAACGACGTGCAATTTAAATATGCCAGCGCTCCTGCACCTGTAGTGAGCGGTATTAGCTTTGAGATGGGAGCGGGAGAGACCGTTGCTTTGGTCGGTCGTTCGGGCAGTGGAAAGACAACACTGGCGCAACTGTTAGCGAGACTCTACGAGATGGACGCTGGCGAGATACAAGTTAACGGAAAAGACTTACGTCAGTTCAGCTTGGCTAGCTTGCGCGCGCAAATAGCCTACGTCGGTCAGCAAGTTACCCTGTTCAATGACACGGTGGCCGCCAATATTGCCTACGGCGTGGAAGCTGCTACGCCCGAAATGATCGAGCGGGCGGCAAAAGCGGCAAATGCGCACGAATTTATCAGTCAGATGGCCGATGGATACGATACTTGGGTGGGGGACAATGGTGTATTATTGTCCGGCGGTCAGCGCCAGCGTATTGCTATTGCTCGCGCTCTTTTAAAACAGTGCCCGATACTCATTTTGGACGAGGCGACCTCGGCATTAGACGCCGAGTCTGAGCGACTTGTACAAGACGGGTTGAATAATTTGATGCGCGATCGCACCACCATGGTGATTGCGCATCGCTTGTCTACCATCGAAAACGCTGATCGAATTCTGGTGCTGGAGAAAGGCCGATTACTTGAGTCCGGAAAACACCGAGAGCTATTGGCAAGCGGTGGGCACTACGCCAAGCTCCACGGGTTGCAGTTCAGTCATGAGAGCTAGCTAGTGCTCGTGCAGATGCAGTTTCTCGCATCCCTTCGCCATGCTTGCGGTGCGACGTGGCTGGATGGGCTTTAGGCATGAAGGCGCCGACACATTGGACTAAACGTGGCCCACTTGCCATGGCCCTGCTGCCTGTCGCTGGCTTGTTTGCCGGCCTTGGCTCGCTGCGTCGGGCTGCCTATAATCGCGGTTGGCTTGAATCCACACACGCTGGCGTGACGACGGTTATCGTTGGCAACATCAATGTGGGTGGAACGGGAAAGACACCTACGGTCATTAAACTACAGTCTATTTTCAATGAATTGGGCGTGACAGCGCATGTTGTCTCCAAAGGCTATGGCGGTTCGGAAGAAGGGCCATTGCGTGTGGATGAAGCCCTGCATACGGCCAGCGATGTGGGGGACGAACCCTTATTGTTGGCGGCATTTGGT
>JBMYWE010000188.1:0-5533 GCA_049607125.1 Granulosicoccaceae bacterium
AGAGGTCTATGGGTTTCCCCCTGATCAGGCCCTCGAAGACAGCAATGTCGTTTGGCAGATGACCCATCCTGATGACGTCGATCGCCTTTATCTTGGGGGTGTTGCCGTTGGTGATTTCCTCGGGCGCGGGTTCCGCCAGTCGTCGGGCCATCGGCACTGCCGTCATGGGCGGCATGATCTCCACCACCTTGTTGGCGATCTTTTTTGTGCCGGTTTTTTACTTGGTGGTGAGGAAACTGGTACCAAGCAAACTCAAGGCGACGCATAGTAACTGGGAGTCGTAGCCAGCTCATTGAGTGCTTGGACTGGCAGTGCCGACGGCCTTTCGGCACAAGGCATTGTTTAGCGATGCTTTGCAAGCGGGTCGCCTGCGTTCACATCGTTGAGACGCAGGTGGCCCAGCAAAAACTGGAAGAATTACTTCGCTACAAAATGTCCTGATTTACCGCCGAGTTTTTCGGTCAGTCGCACCTTGTTAATGGTCATGCCTTTGTCCACAGCTTTACACATATCGTAGATCGTTAGCAGGGCGACCTGCACGGCGGTCAGTGCTTCCATCTCCACGCCGGTCTGGCCGTGGCACTCGGTGCGCGCTGTACATAGCACGCGATTGTTGGCGGAGTCGATTTCGAAATCCACGGCTACTTTGGTTAACCCAATGGGGTGACACAGGGGAATCAGGTCCGAGGTACGTTTGGCGCCCATAATCCCCGCCAACCGCGCCACGCCGAGCACATCGCCCTTTTTGTGTGAGCCAGACGCAATCAACGCCAGTGTATCGGGCAACATGTGAATCTCGCCGGCGGCTACCGCCACGCGATGAGTGTGATTTTTGGCCCCAACATCGACCATATGGGCTTCGCCTTCGGCGTTGAAGTGAGTCAGATCTGACATGCTTGCTCTCGGTTGATGGGCATGGAAATCGGCTGCCGCTTGTGAGACAGGGTGTAGGGGCGGGATAATAACAAGTTCAACGTGATTTGTGGGCGAACCAATTTGGCTCACAACGACTAAACGGGGTTCCCGAATGCCTATCAAGGTAAAGTTTTTCGCCAGCCTGCGCGAGTTGGCCGGTCAGTCCGAGCTCAAAGTAGAGATCGACGGTGTACACAGTGTCGCCGACGTACTGAAAGCCACCACCGGAGAGCTGGGCACGGCCGAATCAGTGCTTTGCGCGGTCAACTTCGAAACTGTCTCGCTGGACCACCCAGTGGCCGATGGCGATGAAGTGGCCTTTTTCCCGCCTGTTACAGGGGGATAGTCTATGTCCGTTGTGATAGAGCCCAGCGGCTTCGACCCCTGGGCAGCGCTACAAGCCTACCAAGCCAAACTAACCGGTGGCAGTTTCGGCGCCACGGCAGTGTTTGTGGGCACCATGCGCGACTTCAACCAAGGTGACGAAGTGCAGGGTATGAGCTTAGAGCACTACCCCGGCATGACCGAGCATCAGCTAGAAGCCATCGTGGCTGAGGCCGCCGAGCAGTGGCCCCTCATCGACACGCTTATTCACCATCGCGTCGGCGACATACACCCCAACGATCCCATCGTGCTCACCGCCGTTTGGTCGGCGCACCGTGCAGCTGCCTTCGAAGCCAATCGCTTTTTGATGGAAGCTCTGAAATCCCGCGCCCCGTTTTGGAAGCGCGAGACGCTGGACGATGGCCAGCAAAGGTGGGTGGAGAAGAATACGCCTGGATATTGAATCCAAACAAACTGAAAATTATTCAGGAGAAAAAAATTATTGGCCGAGGGGAAGGTAACGCTACATTTGAAAAGCTTGCGCGAGATTAAGGGGCGATGAATAGGCGGAGTTTTTCCTTGGGGTGCGGAGCGATTGCTTCCAGCGGGCTATGGGGGAGTTTAAGTATGGCGAGCACGCCTCACGGATTGGTCGTGCCCCCCGAAGAGGCCCGACACCAGTCAACCTTCATGCAATGGCCTGTCAGCAGAGACATTTATCCAGAGCGTGGTTTCCTCGAATTATTGCAACGCACGATTGCTCGTATTGCGAATAGTATTGCTGAGTTCGAGCCTGTCATCATGTTGGCCGCGAAAAGCAATCATCAGGCTGCTCGGAAGTTACTCTCCGATTCCGTTGTGCTCTGGGACATTCCAACTCAAGACCTGTGGTGCCGCGACTCTGGTCCATTGTTCGGTATAAGTTCAGATGGCAGTCTGGCTGTTAGCCATCTCCAATTTAATGGCTGGGGTGGAAAACAGGTACACCACCGAGACGGAAAAATCGCTGAGAGGGTTGCTGAGCGTATCGGCGTGCCTTTGGTTTCTAGCGGTCTAAAAGGAGAGGCTGGTGGTTTGGAGCATGATGGTTATGGATTGCTAATGGCACACGAGAGCTCTTGGGTAAATAAGAATCGCAATCCCGGTCAGTCTAAAAAGGAAATAGAATCAAAGCTTCTTTGTGCATACGGTGCCGAACAGATGATTTGGTCTCCTGGAGTTTGGGGCGAAGATATCACGGACTACCATATCGATAGTCTTGCTCGTTTTACAGGTAAAGCTCGGGTGCTTGTCAATTTGCCTGCTGAGCCGGATATGAACGATTCTTTTCATCTGGCGGCCTTGGAAACACTCGACATTTTACTCGAGGCAGGCTTAGATGTAGAGGTTATCTCTGAGCCAAAAAAAAGAAGGGTAAAGAGCTTTGACTTTGTTGCTTCATATGCGAACTACTACGTATGTAATCATGCTGTGATAGCTGCAGAATACGGTGATCCGGAGACCGACCAGCTGGCGGTGGAAGCCCTCAGCAAGCACTACCCGGGGCGTGAGATCATAACACTCAATGTGGACGCACTCGGTGAAATTGGCGGTGGTATTCACTGTGCCACGCAACAATGGCCTGCCGTTTGAGGTGGTCTTTTCGGCGTTCTAATTCCATCGAAACGATCGCTTCCGTGATCACGGTAGTGCTTGCATTAATTGCACTGGCAGGGCTGAATTATCAATAGGGCACGACAGATGATGCTTAGCGTGCGCCAATTGCACGTCATGCATATCGCATCCATCTTGCTGTGGCGGTAGTAAATTCGCCGATCTACAAGCCCACACAAGTTTGTTAGCTAAATGTATCCTCAAAACTATTGTGTGCTCAATCGAAACTATTTTCGGCACTATCTAGGGTTGTTTTTCCTCATCAGAGGTACTTTGCTTTATCGAATCTCCACATCTATATCAACCGTCTCCTCCCCACGCGCTATCGTCAGTCGGACTTCGGTGCCCACGGGCTTAAGCCCAATCAAGTTGATCAATGTTTTGGCGTCTCGCACTTTGCGTCCGTCCATCTCCAGTACTACGTCACCGGGTTCCAGACCTGCGGTTTCAGCGGGAGAGCCGCGTAGCACGCGAGCGATGATTGCCCCTCGACGGGTTTGCACCCCCAGTGCGTCGGCGAGTTCGGCCGTGAGGTTTTGCAGGGCGATACCCAAGCGGCCACGGCGCACTTCGCCATATTTTACAAGCTGGGTCATCAGTTGCTGCGCCAAGTTGGCGGGGATAGCGAAGCCTATGCCGACGTTGCCACCAGCGGGGCCGATAATGGCGGTGTTGATGCCCACTAGCTCGCCGCGCAAGTTGACCAGCGCGCCGCCGGAGTTGCCCGGATTGATTGAGGCGTCGGTCTGGATGAAGTCTTCAAATTCTTCTATGCCCAGTCCGCTGCGACCGAGAGCGCTGACGATGCCGGAGGTGACGGTTTGGCCTAGGCCAAAAGGGTTGCCGATGGCGACGACGAAGTCACCTACTTCGAGTTGTTCGCTGTCGAACCATTGCACGGCAGTGAGGTTGGGGGTGTCGATTTTGATGACGGCCAAATCGGCTTTTTCATCGGCACCGATAAGTTTAGCGCTGGCTTCACGGCCGTCGCTGAGGGTGACGGTGATCTGATGGGCGTATTTGATCACGTGCTGGTTGGTTAGTATAAGTCCTTGATCGGCGTCGACAATCACACCCGAACCTAGGCTCTGCGTGCGGCGTTGGGTCTGCCTCGGTATTTCGAAAAATCGTCTGAAGAACGGGTCTTGCGCCAGCGGGTTTTGGATGGTCTTAGCACCCTTGGTGGCAATGTTTACCACGGCCGGTGTGGCGCGCTTGAGCATGGGGGCCAGACTTGGAAGCTCTTTTTCACCATCTGAGAAAGGCAGTGTGGCGTGCAGGGTAGGGCTCAAGACACCAAGGAAGAGGACGAGTAATCCGGTGACAATTCTTTGCATAGTCGGGCCTTTTTTTAGCGGTCGTTGCGTCGCCACTGCAAAATATGGTTGTTGGCAGGCATTTCAATGGCGCTTTCAAGTTGTAGTCCGTTTGCGTTGCCTTGGTCTATCAGGGCGTCGATATCGCGAATACCAGATAGAGGATCGCGCCCCTTGAGCCACTGGTCAAAAGTGACATTGCTGGGCGCAAAGGCACGGTCGGAGAATCGAAATGGGCCATAGAACAGGGCGACTTGTTGTTCCTCTAAAAGTTTGCCCAGGTGATGGAATAACTGGCAGACGGAACCCCAAGACATGATATGTAGTGTGTTGGCGCTGAAAAGCATGTCGGCCTTTAGGCTTGGCCAGTTAGTGGCGCTGGCATCTAAAGCAATAGGGGTTTGTATATTGGGCAGAGTGTTCTGGCTCATATTGTCTACTAGCGCGCTCAAGTTTTTCGGATGCTCCGACGGCTGCCAGCTCAGATGAGCGTGTTGGCCCGCCAAATGAACGGCGTGTTGGCCGGTGCCGCTACCAAGCTCTAACACTGTTTTGGCTTGCACCAAATAAGGTTCAATCGCCTGCGCGATAGGTGCTTTGTTTTGGTCGGCGGATTCCGCCCAGTAAGTCCAGCGCATGGATGATTCCTGTGGTGCCGAGAGTCGTTGGTATCGGCTCTGATTTAAGCATAAAAAAGGGGCGCCAAGTACGGACGCCCCAAGAGTCACAGCGGTTGCGAAATCACTTCGCAGGGGAAAGTGGTAAATACAGTCGCCCGTTGCCACGAGCCACTAACAAGGGCAGTGGGCGGTCCTGGGGGGCGTTGTTATAGCTCTCGCGAAAGGCTTTGACAGTGGTCAGCGGTTTGCGGTTCAGTGACAGTAAGATGTCTCCGCTGCGCAAGCCCGAAGCTGCTGCCGCTGAGTCGGGGTCGATGGATTCCACTAACAGTCCACTCGATACACCTGCCTCTTTGCGCTCGTTTTCATTGAGTGCCTTCAGAGTCAGGCCAGCTACGGTGCCTTTTCGGCTGCGCCCCGTGGTGTTGCCGGCCATCTCATTCAGCTTGCCCACGGTTACTTTCAGGGTGGTCTCCTCGCCGGCGCGCAACACTATTACATCGACGGTTGTCTCGACTGGCGTGGAGCCGACGATGGCGGGGAGTTTGGCCGAACTGGCGACGCCTTTGCCGTTGAAGCTGAGAATGACATCACCTGGTTCAAAGCCAGCATCAGAAGCGGGGCTGTTGTCGCTCACGTCTGCTACCAGAGCACCGCGTGGTCTATCCATGCCAAAGGTCTTGGCTAGATCGCGGTCAACTTCCT
>JBMYWE010000189.1:0-5530 GCA_049607125.1 Granulosicoccaceae bacterium
AGAGACTTGATCTCGTGTTCGTCGCGGTATGTCTCGGGAATCCAGTTGAGCGCCTGCTGCGGCGGTGTGATGTTATCGCCTCGGGAGGCAAACACCACAATCGGAGCAGTGATATGCTTGAGATCGATGCTCTTGGAGTCGGTCAGTTGAGCCTGACCGGCACTGAGCAAGTTGCCGACAAACAGATTCTCGACAATCCAGCGCATCTCACCTTCGTTCATGAAGTAGAAACCACCCCACCAGCGCTCAAAATCGAGAAAGCGATCAGCTTCATCGTCAATAGTGCTGTAGAGCTTGTAGTACTTAGACCAGTGCGTATTGGCAGGATTTAGATTCTCAAAGTTGGAGACTAAATTGGCGCCATCGAATTTACCGTTACCCAAATCAGACAGGAGTAAGGCGGGCATGGCGCCACCAAACAAGCCGCCCATATAACGCATGGGGTTTTTGCCGTTCTTACCCGCCCAATAGGAGAGAGGCGCGCCGTTGAGAACCACAGGGCCCGTGAGGCCTGGCTGCGATGCGGAGAGCAACATAACCGCCCAACCCCCTTGGCAATTGCCAACTACTACTGGCTTGTGTGCGTCGGGGTGCCGCTTGGCCACTTCTTGTACAAATCCCACCTCCGCTTCACAGACGTCGGCCAAGGTTTGATCGGGCTCAGGCTCGGGGAAAAAGATAACGAAATACACCGGGTGCCCTGCACGCAGCGCGACACCTACTTGGCTATCTCCCTTAAAGCCGCCTATACCCGCCCCGTGTCCAGCACGCGGATCCACGATGACATATGGACGGCTGGTGTCGTCTACAACCACCCCTTCAGGCGGCTTGATACGCACCAGCGCGTAGTTGACCGGACGATCGGACTCACGAGCATCGACTACCATCTCGTAGTCGTAGGCTAAAACCGGAGGACAACCAGCCGCTTGGTGCTGATTGAAAACGTTGCCGCGCTGGCGCATGGTGTCCAAAAAAAGTAGCTGACGCTGAGCTGAATCGACCGTGTAGTCCACGGCGTCGCGGGCCACCTGCCAAGGATTAAAAAATGCGCCCATAAGGGCTCGATTGTTCTCTGCCCAGCTACCAGCAGCTTGACGGCGCGAATCGTTAATTTCTACTGCGTGATGCCCACTGATGGACTGCAAATCTGAACTATACCGAACGAAGTCCTCGCCCAAACCACTGAGCTTGTCCGCTTTGGCTGCGAGTGCATCGCGATGATTTTTATAGTTATACATGTTGTCCCCATTCTCCAACTGCAACATATGTGAATGTGCGCATATAAAGCAGCTAGTTCCCCTGCAAATAGAACCGAACTAACGTGACCAAGCGCGAGAAGACTCCTGCAAGATCACTTAGCGATTCTTCGATTGGACCAGCTCAAACATCTTTTCACTCGATGCCCGAACAGTGCGCAGTGCATCTCAATTTATACCGCACTGCAGCATTCGTATAAACATATGTTGTTTTGATCTTTTTATCCAGTACAAAACCTTCCCAATGTGTCGGCGCTAGGGGAATTTTGTTGATATTTTCCGAAGAATTAGCAAAAAACAAGCATTCTGTGCAAAAACCGCAGCAAGTTTTGTCTACGCGGGAATGCTTAATCAGAGATGCTCTATTTTTGAGCAGAGGTGTTGCAATGCAACAAACTGGAAAAAACAGGCCCGAGAACCGGGCCCGATTAGCTCAACCGGCAGCCAGTGGTGCCATAATGATTATGCGATCACCATCGCACAGGCGCACATCATGCGGCTCAGGGACCAGAGAGTCATTGATAGAGACGACATACTGCTCTTCATCTGGAATGGCGAGCGTGCGGACTAATACCGAAAAATTCGCTTGCTCGGGCAACTCGAGCTCAACTTGCCCACCGACTGCCCCGTCGGGCAGATAGTCGCTCATGATTCCGGTGGTTTTGAGGCGTATTTTCATCCCGCCAAACCTAGCCGATCTAAGGTATCAGCTGTGGGTAGCCCATCCGCAGACCAGCCACGCAGCTGGTAGTACTCCTTAAGCATCAGATCTAGCTCACATACTTTGCCTTTGGCCGTACCGCTAGGCGCCGGCGTTTCTAGCAAGCGCTTGGGCAAGGTGTCATCGGCGGCTGTCAAGCCAGCGCGCAAGTTGAACTGGCGCTCCAGATTCCATGTGCGCTCACCCAGCTCTCGCAAGCGCTCAGCTGACCAATCGCCCTCGCAAGCAGCGTCCACTTGAGCGGCATAGTCGTCAATGTCCCAAGCACCTGCTGTAAAGATACACAGTCCTGTTGAGTCAATCGCCGCGATTTCGTCTTGGGATTCTTTGCAGGGCTTGGCCTTGCCATTGCCACTCTGGTCTTTCATGTCGGGGCCAAACACATCATGTTTCAGGTGGCAGGCACCGCGATTCGACGTAGCGTATCCCAGACCCATGCCCTGTAGAGCCCGCGAGTCATAGCCGGCAAACTCCTGACCTTTGACCCCCATAAACAACTCGGGGTGGCCATACTTCTCACATAGCAACTTACTACCTAGGCCCAGATCGACGCCAAAGCCCTGTTGAGCTCCTGTCAGTTCGGCCACCTGCACCAGCGCTTCGGCGTTGCCAAAGCGCAAATCGATACCACCCGTGTCCTCTAGCGTGATGGCCCCCAGTTCAAACATTTCCATAGCGGCTGCCACAGTGACACCAAAGGAGATTGGATCAATACTGTGTTCGTTGGTCAAAAAGTCAACGTACGTGCAGGCGTCGATGTCATCGACTCCCACCACCGGGCCAAGCGCGTAGGCAGTCTCATACTCCAGACCACCCGAGGCATGCCAATACTGAGGTTTGTCGGCTACCGAGAAATGCTTGGGGTCTACATGCGCCACTCGCCCACAGCCAATTGAACAGCCGAAACACGCCTTGTTGGTGATCAGGTTGGTGTGCCCATTTTCATTCGGTGTCTCCATCGACGCGGGGTTGATCTTGGCCGAACCCTCAAACTGTACTTCTTGGAAGTTTTTGGTCGGCAGGCCGCCGAAAGCGTGCATAGTATCGATCATGGCGTTGGTACCGTGCTTGGTCATGCCTTGACGGCCACGATCGTCGGCAAGCTTTTGCATGGTCTCTTTGACCACCGCCATAAAGCGTTGTGGGTCATCTGCTTGCACACCCACACTGCCGCGAACGGCTATCGCCTTGAGATTTTTGGACCCCATCACTGCCCCAACACCCGAACGCCCTGCAGCGCGGTGTAGGTCATTGACGATACAGGCGTATCGCACACCTTGCTCTCCCGGTACACCAACCGAAGCCACCTTGGTCTGCGGGTCGCCCAAGCGCTCCTTGATGGTCTCCTCGGTGTGCCAGACAGTGCTACCCCAGAGGTCATCTGCGGGAACTAGCTTGACCTGTTCATTGACAATGCTCAAATACACTGGGCTGGCAGCTTTGCCTTCCAAAATGAGCAGGTCATATCCGGCGTTTTTGAGTTCTGCGCCGAATTTCCCTCCGGAATTTGAGCAGGCAATGGCGCCTGTGAGCGGGCCTTTGCACAACACCGAATATCGACCACTGGTGGAGCTCATGGTGCCGGTCAATGGACCGGTAGCGAATACCAAGACATTATCTGGACCGAGCGGATCGACACTTGGGTCCATCATCTCGCTGAGGTATTTGCTGCCCAGACCGCGGCTACCCATGAAGCTATTGGCCCACTCCATATTGAGTGGTTCGTGAAATATCTCGCCCTGAGTAAGGTTGATACGCAGTACTTTACGTTGCCATGCCATGTTCAGAACTCCCCTTTATGCGTAGACGATAGCGTCAGTTGGACAGGCGTTTGCGCAAGCGGGGTCGCCGCTGCAGAGATCGCACTTGACCACCTTACCCGTGCTCGAGCGAAAATTGATGGTGCCGTAGGGGCAGGCAATGGTGCACACCTTGCAACCCACGCATTGCTCATCACTTACTACCTTGGCACCTGTTTGCGCATCGATGCTGATGGCATTGGTCGGGCAAGCTTTTAAGCACCAGGCTTCATCACACTGAGTACAGGTATAGGGGATGCTGCGGCGACCGTGCTCAAACTCAAACACCTTGATGCGCGAGAGTGCTGCATTGAACACGCCTTCGTGCTGGTTGGAGCACGCCAACTCGCACTGCAGACAACTGGTACACTTATCCGGGTCAATTTTTAGGCCTTTGCTCACTGGAATTCCTCAAAGTTCACTGGCGTTGTAACAAGGTTGATCTACAAGCTCGTTAGCTTTCTCACTCGACTGGCTAAGCGTGCAACATATCGCGTATCAGGTCGAGTGAAGAAACGACCTTTATGCGTCAATAGTGGAGTTTAGGGTTCGTTTCAATGATTGTCCGAGCAAGCTCGGGATAAAATGCCAACAAATCACAGGAAAGAAACCCTCGCCATCCCTGAAGCCCACCCGTATGCAGTAGATGAACGCGTTCCCCCTTAGACGCCAACTCGGTGGCTACGGCGTAGGCCTTGCCGTTGTAAAGAGGGTCTAACAGAATACCCGATCGCACGACTAAGCGTTGCAGATGTCGCAACTGAGCGTCGGATATACGCCCGTAGCCACTGCCACTAGCATCCACTACTTGAAACCTTGGGCAATGTACTGAGCCGAGCTGTTCTAGTCGCTTGGCTAGTTTGGCATCATTGACGACCAGTGCTGCAACCAGCCGATTTCTGGCGCCCAGTTGCTGTGCTAGAGAACGCACAGTGGCCCCCGTTCCCGCCGCAACCACCAAGGTATCTCCCTCAGGAATACTCTGCCGCAAACTGTTGGCCAGTTTGCGCACACCCCAGCGGCCCAGCGCATCATCGCCGCCCTCGGGAATGACCCAAGCGCCGGGATACTGCCGCATTAATTGCTTTAGATAGTGTCGATCGCGGCGACGGGAGTATTCCTGTTTGGACACTTTTATCACGCGCATCCCCTGCGCCCGCGCATCGGCGAGCATAGGGTTATCGAGATCGACATACAGCCCACGCACAATGGCTGTACAAGACAACTGCGCTCGGTGCGCAAAGTAGGCAAGTGCGTGCAAGTGATTTGACCAAGCGCCACCAAAGCTGATCAAGTGAGTTCTACCCGCTCTTTGCGCGGCGTGACAATGGCCGACAAGCTTGTAAGCTTTGTTGCCACTGCCCAGTGGGAAGAGCTGATCCAGGCGATGAATAGACAAAGAACCTTCTCGCGACGCTCCTACATCTAGCTCAACACCTTGAACCAAGGGCGTTTGATCAAGCACGGATATATCGAATTCGTTCAACGGGCTAGCAGCTCGAAGTTGGAGTGTAAGTCAAAGCTAGAATCTCGAGCCAAAAAGTGCAAGCCTAAGCACCAATTCAATGAACCGCTACTCCTTAGAGCTTGATAAATATCTCTGTGCCGTTGTAATCAGAGAGTTTGAACAGGCTTTTAGCCCAGACCAATTCGCCGCTGCTTGCTCGGCTCACTAGCTGCATTTGGCTGCTTCATGCTCACTGCAGGCGCCTTAGCTAGCCCGATTCCTGCCCTAGTGGGTATGGGCTGATTGT
>JBMYWE010000190.1:0-5524 GCA_049607125.1 Granulosicoccaceae bacterium
CGGTGGGCGGTAACCATGAAGGCTTCATCAGTGTCTTTGCCAATATTTTAGATGGCCGCACCGCCGAGCAAAAGACACAGCGGTCCAAAGCAGTGATCGTTGCGTTGATAGAGGTGTTTCCTCAGGTGCCGCACATTGAGCTCAACGTCAATGATTTGCTCAAGGGCACGGGGTTTAATCGCAAAGCACTCTAAGCGCAACTAAAAGCGGCAACTCGCGGCTAAAGGCAAACCCCACTCCAGGGTTCAGTCTGCTAGCGCAATGCGCACGCGTCGATTTTGCTTGCCCTTTTTCTCGATTTTCTTGATGCGCACCTGACCTATCTCGCTGATATTGGCCACATGCGTTCCGCCGCAGGGTTGCAAGTCCAAGCCGTCAATTTTTACCAGCCGTATTTTGCCACTGCCGCGCGGCGGTTGCACCGAGAGGGTTTTAACCAGCTCCGGTTCAGCGTCCAGTTGCTCGTCACTTATCCACTGTGTGCTGACGGCGGCACCGGTGTCGACCGTGGCCTGCAGTTGCTCGGTTAAGGTTGCTTTGTCGAGTATGGCTTCGGGAATATCAAAATCCAGTCGACCTTCACCCTCGCCAATAGAACCGCCTGTGACGGGGTAGGGCAAAATAACCGACAACAGGTGTAGTGCGGTATGAACACGCATGCGTTTGAATCGGGTGTCCCAATCCAGTGTGAGCTGTACTGCGTCTCCGATGGCCGGAATGCTGCTGTTTTCGGCCAGCACGTGCGCTATTTGCTCCATGCTTTTGTCGCGCCACTGGGTTGTTGCTATGGCAATCGTGGTGCCATCGGGCAGGCTTAGGTGGCCTTGGTCGCCCGGTTGGCCGCCGCCTGTCGGGTAGAAGATACTTTGGTTCAACACGACATGACCTTCTTCGGTGATGTCGATAACCGTGGCGTCGCAACTCTGCAGGTATGGCTCGTCACGAAATAGTAGGGCTGTGTGCATGAGGCTTCCTCGGTGTTTGATATCAATTTATCTCAACAATAACCGCGCCGTTGCGATCACCTGATTCCACCACTTGATGCGCTGCAGCGCAATCGTGCAAGGGGTAGGTGGCGTGAATGGGTAGCGTTAAGTCGCCCTTGCTCAGGGCACGGTTGACGCGTTCTGCGGCATCGGCCCGCTCTTGTCCGTTGAGGCTGTAGACCAACACCATGTCCAGTTTGACGCCCTTGAACATAAAACCGTAGAAAGGTAGCTCAGGGCGAATGCACTGCGCCGAGCCGTAGGCTGCCACAGTGCCTCGAGGCTTAATCACCTCGGCGTCAGTGTCGGCGTTGAGACCAAACTCTACCTCGACAATGCGGTCTACCGGCTGGCCGCTGTTGGCCTCGAGAATATCGGCCGCCAAGGTGTCGCTGCGGTAGTCGAGTACCTTGCTGGCGCCCGCATCCAGTAACTTTTGCGCCTTGCTTGGGCTGGCGGTGGCGATCACCGTTGCACCAGCGGCTGCGGCCATTTGTACAGCCAAGTAGCCCACTGTCCCCGCGCCCCCATTGATGAGAATACTCTGGCCGTTGACGTCGCCATCGGCAAACACGCAGTGGGCGGCAGTCAGTGCCGGTATGCCAAGGGCCGCCCCTTCGACCGCACTGCAGTTTTCGGGCAGCGGGAACACCAGCGATGCATCGATGGCGATGTACTCAGCGGCGGTGCCAAAAGCGCGCTGCCACTGGCCATTGCACAACCACACTGACTGCCCTACCCAACTGGCATCTAAGCCTTCGCCCACAGCCTCGACCACACCGGCCCCATCGCTGTGGGGGACAATACACGGGTAGGGCATACCGCTGGCACCCACGCGCAGGCCCGCTCGTGCCTTTACGTCTGAGGGGTTGACCCCAGAAGCCTCTAAGCGCACCAACAATTCACCCGTCGCAGGGCGGGGGGTTGGCAATTCGCCAAGCTCTAGCACGGCATCTGCCTGGCCAGTTGATGTATATAAGACGGCTTTCATGTGGGCTCCCGTGTTGCTGCGTTTCGGTTGAAGTAGATCTCTTACCGCGCTCATTAGATCGGTGCTAGTGTGAGGGGTCAAGCGGTGACAGTGCGGGCGAGTGAGTAGCAGCACGAGTCAGTCGTCGCTATAGTGCTTGTTCCGTTTGCTCTTGTTGTTGACCCAATGTTCTATCAGCTCTTTTCTGCGCTGTGCAAAGATCGCCTGTTTTGGCTGGCCTTGGGTTTTGGCCCGCTGGTGTGGTTGGGTAATCGCTATTTTGGCTTGTCTCATCCCGCCGCTATCACGCCGAGTTTTATTCTGTGGTTTGGCGTTTTGCTGCCGGTGATAGAAGAGTTAGCTTTTCGTGGAGCAATGCAGGGCTGGCTGTTGGCACGGGCTGTGGGCAGGCGTCGGTTGTTGGGATTGTCTCTCGCCAATTGGCTAAGCAGTGGCTTGTTTGTCTTGTTTCACCTAGTAGGGCAATCACCTGCCTGGGCTCTTGCCGTGTTGTTCCCGAGCTTGGTTTTTGGTGTTTTTAGAGAGCGCCATAACAGTGTGTTACCCGGTATTATTTTGCATGTTATTTACAACATTGGCTTTTTTGTTCTGCGTTGAGCTGAGCGAAAATGCTAATTGTTGTGCTGGACGATGAAAAAGCGCCTCAAAAGGCTCTGTTGATCACCGAGCTATGAGTGAAGAACCAACTCTTTGCTCTTTTTAGTTTTGCTGATAATGCATAAATATTGGCCGTCTAAGTGGAGGGTTGTCTTTCGTAGCCACTGTATATGCGCTTTTTCCGACTAAACCATCTGTTTCGCAAGCATAGGAACTTTTGCTCTCCAGCTTGATCTCTAACACGGATTTAGCTGCGATGCACAAATCTTTCTATACCAAAAATTAACTGTATGTGGCACTGCACAATGCCTAGGATAGCGGTGTATTGAGCGATATCGCTCTATTTTACTTTTGAATTGTGAGATAAAAAAATGAAGATGCCTGTACATTTGATTGCCCTAGCCCTAGTGACTGGCCTGACGGTCGGTTGTAGCAAAGTCGAAGAATCGGCAACCGCTGCTAAAGACGCCGCAAGCGGCGCAGTAGACGCGGCCAAAGACGCCTCAGGCGGAGTCGTGGAGAAAGCCAAGGAAGCAGTGGATGCAGCTAAGGACGCTACGGCGGGCGCTGTAGATGCTGCCAAAGATGCCACCGCGGGTGCCGTGGATGCCGCTAAAGATGCCACGTCCGGCGTTGTAGATAAGGCCAAGGAAGCAACTGCTGGTGCCGTTGACGCAGCCAAAGACGCCACCTCTGGCGTTGTCGACAAAGCCAAAGACATGACTAGCGGGGCGGTAGACGCAGCGAAAGATGCCACCGCTGGTGTAGTGGATAAAGCCAAAGACATGACTAGCGGCGCTGTAGACGCGGCCAAAGACGCTACCGCAGGTGTTGTCGACAAAGCCAAAGACATGACCGGCGGCGCGGTAGACGCAACTAAAGATGCCACTGCAGGCGCGGTTGATTCTGCCAAAGACGCAGCGGCTGACAAAGCCTCTGACGCGGTAGATGCTGCCAAGACTGGCGCTGCAGACCTCCTGAACAAGGAGTAAGTACTGCCGCATCGCCGTTGGCGATGTGATCGTGCTAGCAACGGGCCCAAGTATTCTTGGGCCCGTTTTTTTATGCCTTTCGCAAAGTATGGCGAAGGTGTAGATTCGAGAGTCTAACCGAGGGTTCTTTTTCAAGGAGAGTAGTTATGATGCGCAAGTTGTGGGTCAAACGGAGTCTGCTGTGCAGTTTGTTCGCCGTAGTGGTTGCCACCCCGGTAGTAGGTGTGGCCGAAAAAGCCATTCTAGAAGGCCAGCGTGCCCACCCCGTGATGGGAAGCAAGGGGATGGTGGCGACCAGTCATCATCTGGCCAGTCAGGTGGCGCACGATGTGTTGGCCGCCGGGGGCAACGCCGTAGACGCGGCGGTGACGGCAGGCTTTGCGCTGGCGGTGACGCAACCGCGTTCGGGCAATATTGGCGGCGGCGGTTTTATGCTGATCTCCTCCGAGGCCAAGCAGCGCGTTGAGGCGATCGACTACCGCGAAAAAGCGCCCAAGGCGGCCTTTGAAAAAATGTTTCAGGACGAGGCGGGCGAGGTGGTCAAGCAGCGTAGCCGATTTAGTCACCTTTCTGCTGGGGTGCCGGGCACGGTGGCAGGCTTGGCACTGGCGCTAGAGCGCCACGGCACCATCAGCCTGGCCGATGCCATTGCCCCCGCCATCAAGTTGGCGGCCGAGGGCTTTGTGATTCCTGAACGCTTCAGCGCGGGCCTCAAACAACGTGAAAAGCGTCTGCGCCAGTGGGAGTCCTCGGCCAAGGTGTTCTACAAACCCGACGGCGGCTTTTATGAAACCGGAGAAGTCTTCAAACAACCCGATCTCGCCAAAACATTACAGCGTGTAGCGGATCAGGGAGTGGACGGCTTTTACGCTGGCGAAACCGCTCAGCTAATTGTTGAGGAGATGCAGCGACACGACGGCATGATGACGCTGGAAGATCTGGCCGCCTACGAGCCAAAAGTGCGTGAACCGGTGCGCGGCAATTACCGTGGATACGATGTTTACTCTATGTCGCCACCCAGCTCGGGCGGCGCGCATATTGTGCAAATTCTCAACACGCTTGAGGGCTATGACATCGGTGCCTATGGCCACAATTCTGCGGCCAGCATGCACTTGATGGCCGAGGCGATGAAGCACGCCTACGCCGATCGCGCCGAGTATCTGGGGGACTCCGATTTCGTGCAAGTGCCGCTCAAAGGCATTACCTCAAAAGAATACGCCGCCGAAATTCGTCGCGACATTGACCCGTTTAAGGCCAAGCCAAGCGTGGATATAAGAGCGGGCGAGCCCGCTGGCTACGAGAGCAATGAGACCACGCATTTTTCTATCGTCGATGGGCAGGGCAACGCGGTGTCTAATACCTACACGATCAACTTCAGCTACGGCTCGGGTATTGTGGTCGACGGCGCAGGCTTTTTGCTCAACAACGAAATGGATGATTTCAGCGCCAAGCCTGGCGTGCCCAACGCCTACGGTTTGTTGGGCGGCGAGGCCAACAAAATAGAACCGGAGAAGCGCATGCTCAGCTCCATGTCGCCGACCATTGTGATGAAAGACGGCAAAAACTATCTGGTAACGGGCAGCCCCGGCGGCTCGCGCATTATCACTACCACCTTGCAAGTCGTGATGAACATGATCGACCACGGCATGAACGTGCAGTCAGCGGTGGCGGCGCCGCGCATGCATCACCAGTGGTTTCCCGATGAGATCCGCGTCGAGCAGGGTATCAGTGCAGATACCATCGGGTTGTTGCAAAGCCGTGGCCATACGGTGGTGCAAAAATCTGCCATGGGCGCGATCCAGAGTATTCATATTGACGAGGACGGCGTGTTCTACGGCGCGGCTGATCCACGTCGCAGTACATCTTCGGCTATGGGTTTATAGGGTTGTTCAGCCGCGCATCGTAGCGTTATAGCTTGGGTCAATGTTCAGCTAAAGCAGAACCCACAAGGTGAGCCT
>JBMYWE010000191.1:0-5489 GCA_049607125.1 Granulosicoccaceae bacterium
GCCTGCACCTCGCGTGAGTAGTTTTTCTCGTGGCCGCTCGTCTACGGGCCAGTCGCGTATCGCCACGATCTCATCCCTTGAAATCAAACTGTGTTGGCACTTTATCTCGCTTGGGCGGGCTTTGTGCTGTTGTATGAGTGTGTATGGACTACAGCCTTGGCGTAGAATGGCGGAATGATGCAGATGAAAGACAAACGCGTACTGCTGGGTATCACCGGTGGCATAGCCGCGTACAAAAGTGCCGAGCTCGTTAGGCTGTTGGTGAAAATGGGAGCCGATGTACGGGTCGTCATGAGTGATGGCGCGCAGGCATTTGTTGCACCGCTAACCTTTCAGGCGCTCAGCGGTCATCCTGTACACACCACTTTGCTCGACCCCGAAGCCGAAGCGGGCATGGGGCATATTGAGCTGGCGCGCTGGGCCGAGCTGTTTTTAATAGCGCCGGCCACCGCCAATACCCTCGCCGACATCGTGGCAGGGCGGGCCGACCAGTTGCTCACCACCACGGTGTTGGCAACGGCGGCGCCTGTGTGGGTTGCCCCTGCCATGAATCAACAAATGTGGGCTAATCCCGCTACACAGGCCAATATAGCAACCTTGCAAGAGCGTGGCATAGCAGTTCTGGGTCCTGCCGCTGGAGAACAGGCCTGTGGCGATGTCGGCGCCGGACGTATGTTGGAGCCCGCCGAGCTGGCCGCACTGCTCGCTGCACCCTATACCGGGCCGAGGCTCGACGGAGTGCGTGCCCTGCTCACCGCAGGTCCGACCCGTGAGGCAGTAGACCCAGTGCGTTACCTGAGCAATCACAGCTCGGGCAAGATGGGCTATGCGGTGGCCAGAGCCTTGGTCGCTGCAGGTGCCGAGGTGACTTTGGTCAGTGGGCCCACTGGACTCAGCGTGCCTCACGGCGTTGAGGTAGTGCAGGTGGAAAGTGCGCAAGATATGCTCGAAGCAGTGCAAGTGCATGCCCGCCAGACTCAACTATTTGTCGCTACGGCAGCGGTGGCGGATTATCGTGTCGCCGAGCAAGCCGAGCACAAGATTAAAAAGACCAGCGAAGACTTGTCTTTGGCGCTGGCTCGCAACCCGGACATTCTCGCTCACGTGGCCTCATTGCCCGATGGGCCGGTCACCGTGGGCTTTGCCGCCGAGACCCAACAGGTGGCCGAGTATGCGCGCGGCAAGCTTGAACGCAAAAATTTGGATATGATCTGCGCCAATTTAGTTTTGGGCGATGACAGCCCTTTTGGCAGCGACCACAATGCGTTGGAAGTGTTTTTTCGTGACGGCAGTTCGAAACAGCTTCCACGCGCTGACAAGGGGGCTCTTGCGGCGAGCTTAGTTGCGCTGATTGCCCAGCATCACTTTTCGGAATCTTGATATGACCACTCTGCAAGTCAAAGTACTGGACCCCCGCGTGGGTGACAGCATTCCCATGCCCGCTTACGCCACGAGGGGCTCCGCCGGTCTGGATCTGTGCGCCTGCCTCGATGAGCCATTGCTGCTTGAACCTGGGCAAACTCAGCTCGTCCCAACCGGGCTTGCGGTATATATCGCTGACCCGGCGCTGGCTGCAGTTATTCTGCCGCGCTCGGGTCTGGGTCATAAACACGGTGTCGTGCTTGGTAATTTGGTTGGCTTGATAGACTCTGATTATCAGGGGCAGTTGTATGTCTCGGCGTGGAATCGCAGCGATACCGCTTACACCATTGAGGTGGGCGAGCGCATTGCACAGATGGTGCTGGTGCCCGTGGTACAGGCCGACTTTGCATTGGTAGAAGAATTTGAGGCCACCGAGCGTGGCGCGGGTGGATACGGCTCCACCGGAAAGCAATAAGCGTACAGGACAAGCAAAGACATGACAGAGATCGACAGCAACATCACGGGCAAAGTACTGAACGAGGCGCTGCAGTACATTCGTCGCATCGCCGGGAAGACCGTTGTCATTAAATACGGCGGCAATGCCATGACCGACGAGAATCTCAAGCGCAGCTTTGCCCGCAACATTGTGTTGATGAAGCACTGCGGTATCAACCCGGTTATCGTGCACGGCGGTGGCCCGCAGATCGCGCAGATGCTCGAGCGTGTGGGCAAGGAGTCTCGCTTTATTGGCGGTATGCGCGTTACCGACGCCGAGACCATGAATATCGTCGAGATGATTCTCGGCGGGCAGGTCAACAAGAGCATTGTCTCTTTGCTCAACCAAGAGGGTGGCCGAGCCGTTGGCCTCACAGGTAAAGACGCGGGTCTGATTCAGGCGGTGCCGTTGCGCATTCCCGACCCCGATCGTGAAGGCGAAGCGGCGGATCTCGGCTACGTGGGCCAAGTGGCTCGAATCGAGACTTCGGTGGTCACTAGCCTCGAAGGTGCTGGTTTTATTCCCGTCATTGCTCCGATCGGGGTGGGGGAAGAGGGCGCCTCCTACAACATCAACGCCGACTTGGTGGCCAGTCGAGTAGCCGCAGAACTCAAGGTCGAAAAACTGTTGTTGCTGACAAATACTCCCGGCATTTTGGATAAGCAAGGCGATCTGCTCACCGGCCTCGACCGTCGCCAAATTGAAAATCTCAAAGCCGATGGCACCATCTCTGGCGGCATGCTGCCCAAAGTACAATGCGCGCTAGAAGCGGTGGATGCTGGGGTGCAAACAGCGCAGATTATCGACGGCCGCGTGGAGAATGCGGTGCTGTTGGAGTTGTTTACCGATAAGGGTCTGGGTACCTTAATTCGGCCCTAAGTTATTGATATGAGATAAGTTGAGGTGCTAGATCGCGTTCTAGCACGTCTCACATCATGATCTGGGGCGAGCCCACTCTCAACCAGCCGTAAATTAAAGCCACATTCACTTGAAAGGCTTTAACCGATGAAAACTTCTTCTCTCGCTGTTTCTCTGTTGGCGGGTGTCTGCTCTCTCGGCGTCTCGGCGTCCCCTGTTGGCGTGTCACAAACCCAAGTCTTCGCCGCTGAACGCGACCGCGATATCGAGCTCGTGCTGTGGTATCCGGCAGGAACAGGTGGGCAGCCTGTCTCGCTAGGTGAGAACGGCTTGTTCTACGGTACCCCCGCTGTACAGGGCGCGGCAGTTGCCGAGGGAAAGTACCCGCTGGTGGTGATCTCCCACGGCGGCGGTGGCAATGGAGCGCAGTTTGGCTGGCTGGCCAATACCTTGGTGGAACAGGGTTTTGTGGTGGCGGCTCCCAACCACCCGGGTAGCACGACAGGTGATTCGTCTGCACATGAGGCCGTGAAGGTTTGGTTGCGCGCCGCAGATGTCTCGGCAGTGCTCGACGGTATATCGGGGGAGCATGCGTTGGCCGCGTCAGTTGATCTAGAGCGGGTCGGCGTCTTCGGCTTTTCGGCTGGTGGTTACACGGCACTGGCGGTAGCAGGCGCGCGAGTGGACGAGCAAGTGCTGCGCGGTTTTTGCGACGAAAGCTCCAAAACCCTATCGGACTGTGCTTTCTTGCAGCGCGGGGGTGTCGATTTGCATCAGGTAGACCTGACTTCGGCAGGGCGTTCAAATGCGGATGAACGGGTGGATGCTGTCTTCGCGGTAGACCCCGGCATCGCCACTGCGCTCACTGCCCAGAGCTTGGCCGAGATAGAGCTTCCCGTCGCCCTGCTCAATATGGGCGAAGCAGACAGGGTGCCTGCGGCGCTAGATGCGAGCACGGCGGCGCAAGTCATTCAAGGCGTGCAATTTAGCCGCATTGAGGACGGTCATCACTTTAGTTTATTGCCGCGCTGCAAGCCTGCTGGCCCCGTTATTCTCAAGGAGGAAGGTGAGCTAGACCCGCTGTGCGACGATGTGGAAGGAGGGCGCCCCAGAGTGGAGCTTCACCGACAAATCGCCAGGCAGGTGAGTCGTTTTTTTGACGAGGTGCTGTAACTGGTAATCTCAGAAGTCAGAGAGCATTGGGCCCATGCAGGGCCTATGCGCTAGACTTCTTAAAGGTTAACCGGCTTTGCTTAAAGGAATCTCCCTATGCTGTTTGAAAACATGGACCTCGCCTTAGTGATAGCGTTTGCTGTCATCCTGATCGTTATTCTCAAGAGCGTGATCAAAATTGTGCCGCAGAACAGCGCATGGGTGATAGAGCGCTTGGGGAAATTCAATAAAACATGGGAAGCGGGCATTCACTTTTTGGTGCCATTTATCGACCGCGTGGCCTATCGGCACTCGCTAAAGGAGTACGCACTCGATGTTGACCAGCAGCAGGCGATCACTCGCGACAACGTCGCGTTGGGCATCGACGGGGTGCTGTACCTGCGCATAATGGACCCGCGCATGGCCTCCTACGGTGTCGAGAATCTATTGTTTGCCATCACTCAGTTGGCGCAGACATCTATGCGTGCCGAAATCGGCAAGCTCTCTCTGGACGACACCTTTGAGAGCCGAGAGACGATCAATGCTCAGGTCACTCACGCCATCGATGAAGCCTCGGCCAGCTGGGGCACCAAGGTTCTGCGCTATGAGGTCAAAGACATCACCCCGCCTGCTAGCATTCTCGAAGAGATGGAAAAACAAATGGGTGCCGAGCGGGAGCGCCGCGTAGCGGTAACCACTTCAGAGGGCTACCGGCAAGCGCAGATCAACAAGGCGGAGGGTGACAAACAAGCGCAGATTTTGCGGGCGCAGGGGCGTGCTGAATCCATGGTGGTAGAGGCCAAAGCGCGAGCAGACGCTATCCGTGAGATATCGCAGTCTATCAATGCCGAGGGTGGCACCACTGCCGTGGCGCAACAATTGGCCGAGCAGTATGTCGCCGCCTTTGGTGAGTTGGCGCGCGAAGGCACCGTGGCGCTACTACCGGGTGATGCCACTGATGTATCGAGCATGGTTGGAAAGGCATTCACCGCGTTTGATACGCTTAAAAAGCAGGTGGATACCAGCAAAGTTCCACCGCTGGGTTAGTCGCCCTTGTGTGCTGTGATTCCCTGTTTTTAATCTGTCCGAGTGAGCGTCATGACTGAGATATCACCGTTTTATTTTTTCTTGATTGCAGCTGTGGTTCTGTTCGCACTGGAATTGGGTATCTTTCAACTCAGTGTATTCTGGTTTTTGTTCGCCGCACTCGGGGCATCAGTTACAGCTGCCATTTGTTGGTTTTTTCCCGAGACGGGCTGGACAGCCGCCATCGGCTACTTTGCGGCGGCCACACTGGCGATTGTAACGGTGATGTTTCCGGTGCTGCGAAAACTACAGAACCAGCCAGGGGGGATGTCGGGCAATGATGCGGTGGGCCAGAAGGTGAGAGTGTTGCGTGCTATCTCAGCTGAGCAAGCGGGCAAGGTGGAGTGGTCTGGGCGAGATTGGGATGCAGAGCTTGCGGCCAATGCCACGCGACCTCTGGCAGTGGGTGACTCGGCAACCATTGAGGCGGTGGCTGGCATACGATTGATCGTGCGTCCGCTATAGGCAACAGCGAAACAAAAAAAGGGCTGCAAACTGAGGTTTGCAGCCCTTTTTTTTAAATCCTTGGTTATTC
>JBMYWE010000192.1:0-5454 GCA_049607125.1 Granulosicoccaceae bacterium
AATATGCTGGTACTCTCTCACACTCACGGGCAATATTGACAGTCGACTTCCTTTTTGCACCAGCTTGAAATCAGATAACTCGGGGTCGGCTTTGAGCTCGGCTAAGGTAATGGTGCGCTTGAAAGTCTTTTTGTATTTCACGTCCACGCGAAACCATCGCGGATTGTCTGGGCTTGCCTTGGGGTCGAAATATTTGCATTCGGGGTCCCAGGCGGTGTCGTCGGGGTAGCCTCCTCGATGTATTGTCATCAAGCCGACGATGCCTGGCTGATCGCAATTGGAGTGGTAAAAAAACGCGATGTCTCCTTTTTTCATATCGTCGCGCATCATGTTGCGCGCTTGGTAGTTCCGCACGCCGTCCCAAGGTTCGATTTTTACTTCCTTAAGGTGGTGTATGCCAAAAACATCAGGCTCGGATTTCATCAACCAGTAATTCATTATTTACTGCCCTCGTCCAGTTCTGTTCGTTGATAGAGTGCTTTATTGGTGGCAATCGCATCCAGCGGTATATCCCAGCTTTCTACTGGCAGCTGCGGTTCACGCTGTTGTTCATGCGCGACGCCGATAAGTACGGGGTTGGCAGTGCTCTGATTGGCGCGAAAGGCGAAGGTTCTGTCGTAGTAGCCTCCGCCTTGGCCTATCCGATTACATTGGCTATCAAAGACCACGAGTGGCGCTAGAACTAAATCTAGTTCATGGGCCGGTTTCCACTGTGATTCGCAGACGTCGGGTTCGAGCAATCCGAAGCCCTTTTTCTGCAGTTTTCCGTCCGATTGCCAAGGAGCAAAGTGCATAGCTTCGCCTCTTAGTATGGGCAGGTACAACACCTTCCCGAGATGTTCGAGCTGTTTGATGGTGGGCTCTAGTGAGATCTCTCCGCGTATGGCGATATACACCGCGATATGATTCGCGTGCTGTAGGGCGCTGATGGCGAGTAGTCGTTGGCACAAGGCTTCGGCGTGCAGCTGTTGGGTTTGCTGGGGTAGTGCGGCTCGAAGTCTGCGGTGCGATTGTCGAAGCTCATCGGGGCTTTTAACTTCAGCCATAGCGAATAATTCCGGTCATTAAGGGGTTAGGCTAGTCCGTTTGCTGGATCAGCTGATCTTGGAAAAGCGGTATTTTATCCCGGTAGATTTTGGCGCCTTGTTGCATTTGCTCAGCGGCTGCGTCGTCTAGGGTTTTAACTACTTTACCGGGCGATCCGAGGAACAGCGAATTGTCTGGAACGACGGTGTTTTCTGTCACCAGGGCGTTGGCACCGATCAGGCAGTTTTTGCCAATTTTTGCCCCGTTGAGTACCACTGCGTTCATGCCTATCAAGCTGCCGTCGTCGATACTGCAGCCGTGCAGCATTGCTTTGTGGCCGACAGTGACATTTTTGCCAATGCTCAGAGGGGCCCCCGGGTCGACGTGTAACACCGCGCACTCTTGGATATTGCTGCCTTCGCCGATGGTGATGCGGTCGTTGTCGGCTCGAATAACCGCGCTAAACCAGACACTGGTCTTGTCGCCCAGCACCACATCTCCGATCACCGCTGCGTTGGGCGCGATGAAGCTATCGCCAAGGCATTGAACTTTTTTATCACCAAGTTGGTATTTCATGTGTGCTCCCAAGTCGATTCTCGGGTATTTTACACCCACTAGAGATTTCATCGGAGTTGTCGATGTTGGATCGAATACGGCGGCCCATTTCGCCGGTTCTGCAGTTCGCGCTTTTGCTCGCACCGGTGGTGATGAGCTGTTTTTATTTCGTCTACGCCTTGGTGGGCTTGTTTATCGATGGCGCGAGTAAGGTGCGCTGGGACGAAGAGGCCCGGGAAGTTGGGCTAGGAGTGATGTTGCTAATGCTGGGCTATTGCGGCTTTTGTTTGCTGCTGGTCTGGCTCAAGCGAGGTGGGTTGCATCATCCCGTGACGGTGTCGAGCTTGGTACACGGTATTATCGCCATTTGTTTGACCGCGTTAATTTTCGTCAACAGTTAGCCTGAAAATCTCCATGCACACCGACTAAATGCCTGTGCCGTGGGTGAGACTATCGGTTCCAAGCGGTAGCCTTGGTTCTCAATGTTACTCGCGTGTCGGCAGGGCTTTTTTAACGGCCTCGATACGCGCTCGACGAATAATCTCTGGCAGAGTGCTCTTGTTGCTCGTCGCTTGAGCGATAGCGCCTGCGTCCACGGATTTTAGCGCCAGGGCAGCTGCTCGTACCCTATCCGCTTGAGGGTAAGGGAGGTGCTCGAAACCTGCCCGTCCCCGTGCATCGCACTCGCACGCGACTAGAAAGCGCTCCAGTCGCTCGGGTCGTCGCAGAATATCTGCCGCCATCAGCATATCCACTAGTGTGGCAGGGCGCAGTTCTGCAGCGCGATGGCAGTGCGTGTGATAAGCGGCGGTGTAAACGGCTAGCGTGCGCCAATCTGCGGGGGTTCGCAGACGTTCGCTAAGGCTTTCTGCGAGCGCAGCACCGCGCTCTTCGTGGCCGTGGTGACGGGGTAGTATGTCTGCTGGAGTGGTGGCTTTTCCCAAGTCGTGGCAGAGCACAGCATAGCGTGTTGGGCCATCGGCTCTTGCTTTAGCTGCCTGTTCTAGGCATAGCAGCAGGTGCGCACCACAGTCGATTTCAGGGTGGAATTGGGCGCGCTGAGGCACGCCCCATAGAGCATCCACCTCGGGCAATATGACTGCGAGGGCCCCGCAGTCCCTCAGGGCCTCAAAGAAGGCTTGCGGTGCTGGCTCTAGCAATGCCCGTGAGAGCTCCTGCCAGACTCGCTCAGCCACAAGGGCGCCAGCTTCGCCGAGCTCGACCATTTGACGCATGAGGTCGTTGGTCTCGGGGGCGATACGAAAGCCTCGTGGTGCATAGCGAGCGGCAAAGCGGGCGGTGCGCAGTATGCGCACTGGGTCTTCGGCAAAGGCAGGGGACACATGCCTTAGCCATTTATTTTTAAGGTCTTGTTGGCCACCCCAAGGGTCGATCAAAAGTCCTTGCTCGTCTTGGGCAATGGCGTTGATGGTCAGATCTCGCCGTTGCAAGTCTTCTTCTAGGGTGACGTGTTGCCCGGCATCTACACTAAACCCATGATAACCGGCACTGGTTTTGCGCTCTGTTCTGGCCAGAGCGTACTCTTCGCCCGTTTCTGGGTGCAGAAATACGGGGAAGTCCTTGCCAACCTGGCGATAACCCCGCTCGACCAAGGCTTGCGGGGTGGCGCCGACCACCACCCAGTCGCGGTCATGCACGGGCTGATTTAGCAGGGCGTCTCGTACAGCGCCACCAACAAGATAGGTATTCATGCATGCATGATGAACGCGGGTACAGGCGGATGTCTAGAATAAAGTTAAGTGTGGCCTGCGCGCTTTGCGTGTCGCTTTTGCCCGGTTGCGCAGTGCTTGGGTACTACGGCCAAGCGGTTAAGGGCCACTGGCAGTTGATGCGCGCTCGGGTGCCTGTACAAGAGGTGATTGACGATCCGCGAACCGATCAAAACACGCGTTTGGCTCTCAAGCGAGCGGAAGCAGCGAGGAAATTTGCCAGTGATACGCTTGGTTTGCCGGACAACGCCAGCTATACAACTTATGTAGATATCAAGCGGCCAGCGGTAACTTGGAATGTCATCGCCACCCGTCCCCTGAGTATCGAACCGGAGAAATGGTGCTTCCCGGTCGCGGGTTGTTTGAGCTACCGCGGATACTTCCGACAGGAAGCTGCAGAGGCTTATGCTGAGCAGCTGCGTGCTGAAGGTCTGGATGTGGCTGTTACACAAGCGGGGGCCTATTCCAGTTTGGGCTGGTTTGATGACCCGCTATTGAGCACGATGATCTCGCGCGCAGAGCCCTTGCTGGCGGGTGTCGTGTTCCATGAGCTGGCGCATCAGCAGCTCTACGTCAAAAATGACAGCAGCTTCAATGAGAGCTTTGCCTCCTTTGTCGAGCGGCAGGGCATTGAGGATTGGATTGCTCAGCTAGGGCAGCCGGAATTGCTGGCTAGATACGAGCTTTACAGCTCGAGACGCGCTGAGTTCTTGCAGTTGTTGACTGGCTTGCGGCAAGAGCTTGCGGGCCTCTATGGGAGTAATTTATCGGCGGAGCAAAAGTTTGACGCCAAGGAGGCGGCGTTTGAGCGCTTGCGAGAAAATTACAAAGCACTTAAAAATCAATGGGGTGGGTATTCTGGTTACGATACTTGGTTTGACAAACCTCTAAATAATGCCCGCGTTGCCGGGATCAGTACCTACAATAGATGGGTTGGCGCTTTTGCCACGCTTTTTGCTGACAGTGGTAAAAACTATGCGCTCTTCTATCAACGATCTGCAGAATTGGCGGCTCTCGAGCCCGCTGCGCGGCAGGATCGTCTGGAGGCGTTACTTCCGCAAGGCGGTTAAGCGTGGCTGATTACACCAAGGTCATGATTGTGTCGGACACCCATGGGCAAATTGATCCACACATCGCGCAGATGTCTCAACAGGTAGACTTTGTGCTTCACTGTGGGGATATCGGGGACGCCCATGTGCTCGGTGCCTTGCAGCCACGGCGGCGTGTGCATGTCATTACAGGTAATAACGATACGCCCGCTCGTGCGCCAAGTCAGGACTTGCCGCTGCTCGCGAATTTGTCTGAAACGCTTTCGCTAGATCTTCCGGGCGGTGTTTTGCTGGCGGTGCATGGACACCGACAGGTGCCCGCGAGCAAACGACACCAAATACTACGGCGTTTGTACCCGGATGTGCGCTGTATTGCCTACGGGCACAGCCATCGGCTGTTGATTGATGATGCTGACACGCCGCAAATCGTCAACCCGGGTGCTGCTGGCAGAGATAGGACCCACGGCGGCCCGTCTTGCTTGATTCTAGATGCCTCTAAAGACCGGTGGTACTACAGTCGCCATCGCTTCCCTCTGCGTCCTGTGCGGCGCCGTTCTGTGACAAATAACCGCTGAGGCTCGTTTGCGTTGTCACGAATCTTGCTTTGCTATCACTTGGCGGCGCTGGGTATCTCGGAGCACTTTCAAAGACGGTTAAAAACCGAATATATGGCCTAGCCGAAGTCACCCAGCGCTGCAGACTATTTTAGCTAGAGCGGGCTGAAGTATTAATTTAGTTAAGCTCGGCCGCACTAATTTTTAATTAAAGGCTGCTGCTTATTGCAGTAGTCTTAGCGTTTTAGTTTCGTCATTCGAAAGCCAAAATATGGCAACAACAATAGTGATGGTGTATCAGTGAACCGGAATCTTTCTCACACCTTGCATTTTGCACTGTCAAATATACAAAGGACAGAGCGTGGGAAAAAGCAGCTAATCAGTTTGTTGGTTGATGCTATTTGCGTGGCTTTTTCCTTTTGGCTTGCATTGAGTATTCGCCACTCTGAGTATTACACCGGTCTTCTCAAACATTGGCAGACACTTGCTGTTGTCATTTTTGTCACCGCAGCCGCTTTTGCTGCACTTGGTGTTTATCGA
>JBMYWE010000193.1:0-5440 GCA_049607125.1 Granulosicoccaceae bacterium
GCGCGCAGCTTATCGCCACAGCCTATGGGGGAGATACAAAGGGATACCTGGGGGACAACCCTTCTACCAACCCTGATGCCCCTGATGTTTATAAAGGGGCGGTGTTGGAGGATCGCTTGGATGGGGCAATTGATGTCGGTTTGGAGGGGAGAAGCGAGCGTGCGGTTTGGCGCTTCGATGCCTCTTTATTAAGCGATTCTTTGCTGCAGGACATTAGCTTGGATACAGACTTTGATGAAACTGATCCAGGTGAGGGAAACGAAGATAACGATGATGGCACCGTGCGTGATGATGTGACGAGGGTTCGGTTGACAGCCACTCCGAGTTACTCCTATAAACTTTCACCTATTTCAAATCTGCGCACGTCTTTGACCATGCGCTCGGCGACTTACGACAATACTGATCAGACCGATCTTAAGGACAGTGACGAGTTTGCGTTGTTTGGAGCCTACAGGCGAGAATTCAGTCCAATTAACAGCTGGGGTATCGATGCAGCGGTCGATAACTTTGAAGCAGAGGACTCGGGAACCTTTGACAGCTTCGTTTTGGGCGCTAGCGTGTCACATAAATTTACTGAAACCTCCGTGGTTGGGCTTCGAGTGGCGCAAGCAGCGTCAGATTTTGACTACGCTGCAGGGTTTACGAATGCTAATGGCGAGTACACCACTCGATCGACGAGCGGTAGTGCAAACAAGCCCATTGTTCAGCTGACAGGAAGTCAAACAACAGGGCGTACTAAGTATTCATTTCAGTTAGGGACTAACTTGCATGGCAGTGCTTCAGGAGAGGTGGTGTCTGCTAACGAGCTCCTGCTTAATGTCGTTTATCAGTATTCGGAGCTCATGACCCTGACGTGGAGAAATAAGTTTTTTGAAAACGAGTCACTGAGGGACTTTCTGCCGGTTGGCGATGACGTCACCGGTGATGATGAGACGCATAACCGTGCGTATAACGCCACCATAGAGGATGCCAATCGCCGATATCTTGCTTTTGAACCGACACTGAATTGGCGCTTTTCAAGGTGGTGGGTGATGGATGCAGGTATGCGCTACCAGCGGGAAAAACGGTACGTGTTGGGAAACCCTGGCGAAAGTTACTATGCCTTCATAGGGGTTACTTATTCCAAGCCCATCGGTGTGCAAATCGAGAACTGAGGTTCGTTTTAAGTACTAACCAGCTACAGATGAGGGCTTAATGCCCTCTTTCTGCTTTGGTGCTGGTTGATCTGCGTGTAGGCCGCCAGCTCTCTGGTATGTGCTTTGCTTTGCCTAAGTTTCTACAAAAATGACATGGTGGCTCAGGTCGCGATGCAGCATGCACTTTGTCTTAGGTGTCTCAAAGGCAGAGTAGTTTGTTAATACTAAATTAAACCTTTGGGAGTAGATTTATGAAGGCGGTCATTCTGGCGGGAGGCCTGGGAACTCGTCTGGCTGAAGAGACATCAATTCGACCTAAGCCGATGGTTGAAGTGGGCGGACGGCCCATTTTATGGCATATCATGAAGATCTACTCCAGTCATGGAATTAACGAGTTCATCATTTGTTGTGGCTATAAGGGCCAAGTCATCAAAGAGTATTTTGCAAACTACTTTTTGTATAACGCAGACATGACGTATGACATCCAAGAAAACACCATGTCGGTACATCACAACAAGGCCGAACCTTGGAAGGTGACCTTGATCGATACCGGTGAAGGTTCTTTGACCGGCGGCAGGTTGCGCCGTGTGCGTGACTATATTGGTGATGAAACATTTTGTTTTACGTATGGCGATGGTGTGGGTAACGTCGATGTGACCTCTTTGATCGCGTACCACAAAGAGCAAGGACGTAAAGCTACGCTGACAGCCGTACAGCCACCGGGTCGTTTTGGGGCGTTTACCCTTGGCGACGATATCTCAAAACCCATTGAAAGCTTCCGCGAAAAGCCCACGGGCGGCGATGCTTGGATCAATGGTGGTTACTTTGTGCTGGAGCCCTCTGTTATCGACTACATCGAAGGTGATCACACCACGTGGGAAGCAGAGCCCATGGAGCGACTGGCCGAAGAGAGGCAGTTGGGTGCTTTTCGCCACGACGGTTTTTGGCAGCCTATGGATACATTACGCGATCGCCAAAAGCTCGAAGAGCTCTGGGGCTCAGGTAAAGCTCCATGGAAAGTCTGGTAACACCTCTAACAATTTATTAGCAGGATTGAAAACCCGTGAATAGTGGAAAAGAAGTCGTAAGAGCGGACCTTGAATATATTTGCGAGCAGCTGGCGGAAGATTTCCCCAAGCTCGATGGTAAACGTTTGTTGATCACAGGGGGGGCGGGCTTTCTTGGTTTTTATTTGGTTCAAGCCGCATTGCATTGGAACAAAACTCGCGCAAATAAACCGGTACAGGTTTTGGTATACGACAATTTTATGCGCGGTATCCCTGAGTGGTTGACCGCTCTTGGCGATGACGAAAATCTGCAAGTGCAGAAGTATGATGTCATCGATCCACTGCCTAAGGACTTGGGTGATGTGGATTGGATAATTCACGGTGCGAGCATTGCTTCGCCAATTTTTTACCGCAAGTTCCCGATCCAAACAATGGATGCAAACGTTAATGGTCTGCGTCATTTGCTCGACTACAGTTTGGCACAAAAGGAAGCTGGCAAAGCGGTTGAAGGTTTTTTGTACTATTCCACTAGTGAAATCTATGGCGACCCTGCACCCGAGTGTATCCCGACGGATGAAAACTATCGTGGCAATGTTTCCTGTACTGGTCCGCGTGCTTGTTACGACGAGTCCAAGCGCTATGGCGAGACGTTGTGCGTCAATTTTGCTCAGCAATACGATTTGCCTATCAAAATTGCTCGTCCCTTTAACAACTACGGACCAGGTTTAAAAATCACTGATCGTCGCGTGTTGCCAGATTTTGTGCGTAATGTACTTAACGGCGAAGACATCGTCATGCTCTCGGACGGTTCTCCGACTCGTACCTTTTGCTATATTGCCGATGCCATTTCAGGCTACTACAAAATATTGTTGCGTGGCCATAGCGGTGAGTCTTACAACATCGGCATCGACAAGCCCGAGATTTCTATGCGAGAACTCGCCGAGCGGGTTATTGCCGGGGGCCAAGAGTTGTGGGACTACAAAGGCAAGTTGGTCTTGGGTGAGAGCGATGACAAAGAATACCTCACCGATAACCCGAATCGTCGTTGCCCGATAATTGATAAGGCTCGAGATCATTTAAATTACAACCCAGGTATCAATATCGATGACGGCATGCGCCGCGCCCTGATCTGGTATGCCGACAACCAAGAGGCTGAAGACGCCTAATGAAAATTGCAGTTGCAGGAACGGGCTATGTGGGCTTGGTGTCCGGTGTGTGTTTGGCCGCAAAAGGTCACGAAGTGGTTTGTATTGATCTTGATCAGGCCAAAGTCGATAAGATCAATCGTGGCGAGCCGCCCATCTATGAAGAGGGGCTTGAGGATCTTTTAAAGGCTCATATCGGCAAGAATCTCAGTGCATCTACCGATTTACATGCGGCGGTCATCGATAGTGATGTGTCTTTGATCGCAGTGGGTACTCCTTTCGATGGCAGCGCGATTGATGTGAGCTACATTCGTCAGGTTTCGCGCGAGATAGGCGCAGCGCTGCGAGAGCGAGACGAATACCATATGGTCGTTGTCAAGAGCACCGTCGTACCCGGAACGACCGATGAGGTAGTGCTGCCTATACTTGAGAGTGAGTCGAATAAAAAAGCGGGCGTGCAATTTGGCGTGGGTATGAACCCCGAGTTTCTGCGCGAAGGTGATGCGATCTCCGACTTTATGAACCCCGATCGCATCGTCGTTGGTGGCATCGATGAAAAGGCGCGGGATACCTTGGCCGAGGTGTACGCACCTTTTGAAGGGGTGGATGTTTTGCGCACCAACCCCAAGACTGCTGAGATGATTAAGTACGCTTCTAACTCGTTGTTGGCTACCTTGATTTCATTCTCCAATGAGATCGGAAATCTCTGTGCATCCATTGGTGAAATCGATGCGATGGAAGTTATGCGAGGCGTGCATTTGGATAAGCGATTCTCGCCAATTCTGGCAGATGGTACGCGTGTATACCCTGCCTCAAACTCCTACCTCGAGGCTGGTTGTGGCTTTGGTGGAAGTTGCTTTCCCAAAGATGTCAAAGCGCTAATCTCCCACGGTCAGAAGCACGGTAGTGAGATGGCCTTGCTTGACTCGGTCATTGCGGTCAATGCAAAACAGCCGCGCAAGATGTTAGACATGTTGGATAAGCACATACCCAATCGAAAAGGCGTAAAAGTTGCGGTGTTGGGCTTGGCTTTCAAGCCCGGCACAGACGATATGCGCGAGTCGCCTGCTATTCCCGTGGTTAATGCTCTAGCCGAAGAGGGTGCGATCCTCAGTGCTTTTGATCCTATCGCCAGCGAGGAGGCGAAGCATGAGTTTAAAAACATTGAAATGACTTACTGCGAGTCAGTTGCAGATGCCGTGGCGGACGCTGAGGCGGTGTTGGTGATGACTCGTTGGGATGACATTAAAGCGCTGCCAGGTTTACTGGAGGGTCGTCAGGAACAGCCCATTGTGATTGACGGTCGACGCATGTTGTCCAAGGACAGCGTGGCCCGTTATGAAGGCATTGGACTTTAACCCGTGAAGTTTATAGAGACGAAACTGGCCGGATGTTTTGTTCTTGAGCAGGAATTGCGCGGTGATGATCGCGGTAATTTCGCTCGTGTATTTTGTGTTGACGAAATGTCTGCGCATGGCTTGTGTACGGATGTCGCGCAGGCCAACACCGCTTACAGTGCGAAAGCTGGCACCTTGCGCGGCATGCATTATCAGCGCGCACCTAATGCTGAGGATAAACTCGTACGATGCACGGCTGGTCGCTTCTTCGATGTGGCGGTGGATATGCGAGAGGGCTCGCCTACCTATCTGCAATGGTTCGGTATAGAGCTCAGTGCGAATAATGGCAAGATGTTGTTTGTCCCCAAGGGCTTTGCACATGGTTATTTGACGCTGGAAGATCACACGGTGGCAACCTACATGGTTAGTGCATCCTACGCCCCTGAATCGGAGGCAGGCTTTTGTTGGAATGATGCCGCAGTCGGCATCGAGTGGCCGGAAGGCTTAGCACTTGAACTCTCAGAAAAAGACAAACAGTGGGCGCCTCTAGATTAGTGCTGGTGTCTAGGTAATTTTGGAGCAATCATGATAATTGTTGATACCGCGTTGCAGAAACGCGCTGATGCTGGCAAGCCAATACGCGTAGGCGTGATTGGCGCAGGCTACATGGGGCGTGGAATGATCATGCAGATCATCACTGCCTTTAAAGGTATGGAAGTATCGGCGGTGTACAACCGCACGATTGTGCTGACTTCAGCAGGTTTATTCGGTGGCTCAATGATTAGCGGTTCTGGTTCATCGATCTCCTCAAACAC
>JBMYWE010000194.1:0-5426 GCA_049607125.1 Granulosicoccaceae bacterium
CTGCCGGACCGGCGCGGCAACCGCCGGGTCGATGATCTTGCTTGCCTACGGGGATAATCCGAGCTGAAGGATCAGCATTCTGCGCCTTAGCGTGGCTTATCTGGGCAAAGCTCTCTTGTTCATCTCGGGTGATATTGTGTTGTTGGGCAAGCTCCGCAGCGGCAATCGGCATGTCGGGGTCTCTGTCAGACCAGGGCGAGAAGGCGGGCCTGTCGTAGGGCTGCCCCTCGCCAGCAATGGGCTTGCTAATTCGCGTGGGTGCGCGACTCCAAGACTCTAGACCACCCGCAATCACCATGTCTGCAGCGCCTGATCGTATCATCTGCGCCCCCAGTGAAATGGAATCCATCCCGCTGCAACACTGACTGTCGATGGTGAGCGCGGAGATGGTGGCGGGTAATCGGGCGTGTAAGGCCGCCAGTCGAGTGGGGTTGCCACCCCCGTACAAGGCATTTCCGCCGATCAGGTGATCGATGTCTGAGACTCGAATACCCGTTCGCTGGACTAGTGACTGGATTAGTGTAGATCCAAGTTCCCATGCTTGTAAATTGGCCAACGAGCCGTTGCGATTCCCAACAGGTGTTCGCACTGCGTCGACAATCCAGACATCGCTCATCGTAGTGGCTCCAGCTTGTTGGCAGCATGTGTTGCTTTAAGCATTTTAAGATCGGTTTTGTCAGATACTGTTCTAGGCCATACTCGGGCGAGAAAATACTGTCTTGGCAAAGCGTAACGGGGCAAAGTCTTGGCCGCAAAGTGCGATAAATCAACTCGCGAGACATGCACACCTGCCCTTAACTTGAGTACTGCCACGGGGCGCTCACCCCGCTGTTTGTCTGCCACCGAAAAAACGGCGACTTCTTCGATTGCGGGGTGTTTTTGCAAGCTTGCTTCGACTTGTTCTGGAAAGACCGAGTGTCCGCCGATAAGCATCATTCGATCAGAGCGGCCTGTGACGTATAAAAACCCGTCTTTGTCCATGTAACCGGTGTCACCGCTGTCCAGATATGTGCCTATGGCGCGCATGGGGTGTAGCTGGGTTGTGTTGCGGGCTTTAGCGTAGCCGATAAAGCGCAGCGGGCTGCGCACTAGAATCTTGCCGTGCTCACCCGCCGCCACGGGGCGGTCGTCGGCGTCGGAAATCTGGATCTCTACATCGGCACAGGGGCGGCCCACCGAGTCAGGCGGAGGCTGATGATCGGGCAGAGCAAGCGCTATGTAGCTTAGCTCAGAGCTACCATAACATTCGATAATAGTGGTATTGGGCAGAGACATGTGTAGGGACTGGCGAAGCTCGGGCGAGAGCTTGGCACCGGCACTGACCACTAGACGCACTTGAGAAAAGCAAGCCTCGGCCTGAGACAAAGATTGCAACTGCGCTGGCACGGCGAATAGAACCGTAGAGCGTTGCTGCTTTAAGACCTCGCGTTGCGAAGCTTTGCTCAGGCCTTCGCTGAAGCAGACCTGCGCACCAGCTATCAGCGCGCGTAGTGTCGCGTACAAAAACAGCGAATGCGCCAGTTTGCCCGGGCAAAAAATGGTGTCCTCTGCGCTGAGGTGGTAGCAATGGGCGTCAGTCTCGAAGCTGTGAAGCCATGAATTTTCGTGACGTGTGAAGCCTTTGGGCGCGCCTTCAGAACCGGAGGTGAAGCCGGTATAGAAGGGTGTCTCCAGAGATGGTTCGACGCACGTCAGAGCGAGCCTTAGTTCCGCTTCGATGAGGCTTGTTTGGGGTGCATTTTCCAATAGAACTTCGACTTGCTGGTCTCGCCAAAACTCATCGGGCTGCAACATATGTAAGCAAGCGCGCTGCGTATCACTAGGCCACTCGGGGTTGAGAACCAACACATGCCAACCGCACAGCCGAGCCCCGAGAAACGCCGTGATAAACCCTATGGGGTCAAGGATGCAGATGGCGACACTCTTATGCGGTGCCTGTGTCTGTTGTTTGAGATGGCGCGCAATGGTGTCGGCTCGCAGTGCAAGCTGTTGATAATTGAGCTTTCGCCCACCTGCAGTCACCGCAGTATGAGCGCCGTTATTTTCGGCGTGCTGCAGTGCTTGTACCGCTATTGGGCGCCGTTTTTTACTGCTCATGAATGGGTTGCCAGTGTGAACGCGCAAAGCCCCGATTCGCCTCAGCGCTACAGAAGCTGTTCCAAGCACAATCGGTGCAGGCTTGGCGCAAGTCACCCGCGGCAAAAGCGTGTCGCAGCTGAGCGAGGTGTGATTTATCCAGTTGAAACGGCGTGTTGGTATCGACACCGATGGCTTGTTTAATGGCTACTTTGGCCAGAATGTCGCGTTTCTCGCTCTGCGCTGAGCGACACAATCCGCAGTTCTGACCCGAGTTGCAAAGTTGATCCGCCTCCACCGTGAGCTGCAACGGTGTGTTATGCCCAATGGCCTCGACCACCGAGCTAAATTGCTCGACGAAGTTCGGGCCGTAGCCGCGGCCCCGGAAAGTGAGCGCGCAGAGCAGGTGGTGCGCGCGCAAGCTAAGTGGCGGAGCGATACTCACCGCGCGAGATCGTTGGGAACATCACCGGCGGCAGGGCTCAAACTTAGAATGCGCTGGCGCATCAGCTCGGTGTGTTGGCGCAGGGTGTAGAGTTCGCTGTGAAAAGACAGCGGCACGTCGACTTGGCGGATCTCTTCCTCAATTTCATCCAGAGCTGTCAGGCAGTCTTGCAGCGTGAAAGGAGAATGTGCATCGTGTGCGGCGGTATCGATCATCTTGACTTCGTCATACCACTGATAGACACGGCGCCGCATTCGCCAGCGGTAGGTCGGGGGCAGTAGTCGACTGAGAGGTAGCACCAGTGCGATAAGCGGCAGCAGCATGACTTTTAGGCGGTCTATCAGGGTGGCGGCCCAAAAGGGCATAAACCGCTGTAGGAACGGAGGACCGTTTTCTATGTAGCGCGACGCTTCGTCGTGCTGCTCAAACTCCAACCACCGGCTGCTGGGAAAAGTACCAGGCGGTGATAACTCACTGCCTTCGCCGTGGGTTTCAGTGGCCACCTGCATGATCAACGAGACCAGAGCAGGGTGCATGCTCTCCTTGGCCACCAGCGTTGCAGCTGGCGCAACCAATGATAAGTCTTGTGCCGGGATGTTTTGCTCCAGCGCAACCGTGCCTTCGTACAAAATGACCGGTGATAAAAATGGAAAGCGTCTTGCGTAGGCCTGTGCACGTCGCAGACTGAGCGGCTGAATGCGCTCGTCGTGCAGCATTTGCACGATGTTCGGTGAATCTAAAGCACTGACCGAGAACAAGGCATCGACTTCACCCTTGAGCAAGGCTTGGGTGGCCTCGCCGCCGCTTAGCGTCACGGCGGTGTATTCGTCGTCGAATAACTCATTGGCTTCTAGCAGAGTTTGCGTGACTGAGCGAGTGCCCGAGCCCTCGGCCCCTACTGCAATGCGCTTTCCTTTGAGTTGGTGAATAAACTCCAGTGATTGTCCCTGCGGGAGAAACAACCACAGTGGCTCGTAGTAGATACTGGCCAGCCCGAGCAAGTTGGTGTTTTTAATACCTGTTGCCGTGCCGCCTTGTACAAAAGCTAAATCGATACCCGAATCTAGTTGTTGCAGCGATTCGAGATTTTCTACCGACCCGGCAGATGCCTTTACATGGAGCGTAATGCCATGTTTTTCCAGCGCCTGAGCATAGTTTTGGGCGATGCGGTAATAGGCACCGTCTTCCCGACCGGTGCTGATAGTCAATTGTTTGGGCAGGGCTGGTTCCACGAACTGATAGGCGAAATAAAAAGCTCCCATGACGGCGAAAAACGCGAACATGAGATACGGCAATTGGGTGTGCCAAGAGCGATTGCGTGCGATAGATCTGCGGATTTGTTCAAGCATTCAAGAAAAGGACATTGTGTAAAAGGATGAGTATTGCAGGCTGAGGCCAGATGTGCCACGTTGAAGATGTATTGGGAGCCTACAATGCATTTATCTTTTGTTTCTAGCGCTCAGGAACCCACCGGAGGAACTGGACGGGCAATGTTGCCATTGGCGCAAAAAAACGGGGAAAAACCCATCTCTCGCTCGAGTACATCCAGAGCATTGTTGTTGTTGAGCGTGTTGTTACTGGCGTTCGCGTACACCTGCCTCACACTTTGGGGCTCTTGGGATTTCCTGATCGATGGCACGCGTGTAGTGCGGTTAAGTAGTGCCAACAAAGCGCCTTTATTCGCCGACGGACCAGGTGTGCCTAGCCAGCCTACAAGCCTGCCGGACGACTGGCGCAACTCAGCACACGGGACCAAAGCGTGGCGCTATAGCTTTGTTTTTGAACTTCCCAGTAACGCGACGAGCGATCTAGAAATCTATTTGCCCCGTGTTGGGGACAACGCGCAAGTGCATGTCAACGGACGAGCGCTACCGCATGTCGGTGATTTGCTGGATACTCCTCAACTGTTTTGGAGCCAGCCGCTGAGTTTTTTTGTCCCACCCGAGGTGCTTTGGCAAGGGCGTAACGAACTGTTAGTCGATGTCTACGCCAATGAGCGACTCAGGGGATCTTTGCTCTCTGTGTACATTGGGCCACGTGGTGCTTTCGATGAGCATCGCTTTGCTGTTTTAGCGACCAAGCGAAGCCTTGCCTATGTGTTGATGGGCTTGGATTTGTTTGCCGCGCTCGCCTTTTTGGTCTACGCGGCGTCGGTGTCGGGTCGTTTTTATATTGCCAGTGTGGGTATTTGTTTGTCGATGCTTGGAGGTATCGCGCCGCATCTGGTCGACGTGTTGTCGTTCTCTTATAGCCAATTGATTTGCTGGACGGTCGTCAGCTTTCTCATTCTGCAGAGTTTTTGCGTCTACCTCTGTGAGCTGTTGTTTTTCATCAAGCCGTCGCATTTGCGCTTTATCTACTCGGTTAATGGATTCAATATTTTCTTTCATTTGTCACTGCCCTACCTTCTTCAAGACCATGAGCAACTGACACGCTTTCTGATTTACCCCAATTTGCTGACTCAGGTCACCGGTCTTCTGGGAACCTATCTACTCGCTCGACGTTTTCTGGCCTACGGCGAGGTGGCGGTTGGCTTGATGTTGTGTTTTGCTGTCAGTATCAGTTGTTTGGCCATGCGAGACTTTTTGGTGCTCTGGGCTTGGCTGCCTTCATACCACGGCTTCTACTCTTTGCACGGGGTGGCCGTGATGCTGTTTTGTCTAGCGTGTTTGGTGGGGCTGCGGATACGCGCTGCTTACCGCGAGCAAGATTACTATCAATCGGCGATGCGCGAGGTGAGGCAGGCCACGCGTGAGACGATTAAACAGTCGGACCATCGCCAACAAGAGTTTGAGCTCGATGAGTTGGTGTCTAGAATTGCCACCACCTACAGTCATGAGTTCCGAAACCCATTGGCTGCCTCATTGGCCACCAATAAAATAATGCTCAAATATCCATGGGGCCG
>JBMYWE010000195.1:0-5408 GCA_049607125.1 Granulosicoccaceae bacterium
AGCGCACCAATGAATCAAGAGAGCTTCGGCGCAGTGGGCCGATAACAAGTTGTGCTCCGTCGGCCACGGCTTGTTGGTAAATGTTCAATGCGTCGGCGGGGTTGGCCCCGACGTCGTAGACTCGGATTTCGCGGAATTGCTGGCTGTCGTACATCGCGCTTAGCAAGCCGTCGCGGATGGCGTTTGAAAATTTCGCTAGCCGATCGTTGAAGGGCAGTAGCAATGCGATGGAGTCAGTGCCGATCAGCGAGATGTCTCCGGTGGGGGAGCCGACTTCCATTAATTGGGCTAGGTCGTGGCCGTAGGCCTCGAGTATTTGATTGGCTGGATGATCGATGTATTGCTGCTGCCAGGTGGTGATGGTCGAGCGGTAGTCGAGTCCTTGATCACGCACACCGTGTAGTGCTGCTAGAAGCGCGAGCCAGCCCGATTGCACGGAGCCGCTGGCGTTGGCATTGAGTTGCTCGAGAGAGAGTTCGTTGCGTGAGTTCAGTAGTTGCCATATCTGGTTGTTGCGCAGGTCTCGGTGTTCGCCGGCTTCTAGCTCGTCCAAGGCGATCAGTGACTCAAACATGGGGCTGCCTTCATTCAGGGCGGCGCCCGCTCGAAAGCGCAAATCGTGGTACCGTATCAATAGGTTGTGGTCAGCCATCAGGCGCGGGTCAGGCAGGCTAAGCAGGGCGTCTTCCGGTAGTTGGTTGTAAAGCTCTGATGCGCTTTGCAGCAGTTGGCGGCGCGCTTGGTGCTCGGTGATGAGCATTTCGGCGGGCAGCTCGCTGACTCGCAGAGCTCCCTGTTCATCGAGCTGATGCGCGAAGAGAATCTCCGCCTCTACCAGCTTATAGTGCTCAGCCTGCGAGGGGTCGGTAGAGAGTCGAGCGAGGTTGGCGTATTGTTCGGCTGCGTCTTCGTATTGCTCCATCAGCAACAGGCTCTGAGCGTGCGACTCTATGCCTTGAGGTGTGCTGAGGTCTGGACCGGCCATAGGTCTGGGAATGGTGGTGCAGGCTCCTAGGCTAAAGGCGCAGATGGCGAGGGCTAGCAAGCGAATCGCCGATACACGAAGGGAGGAGGTTTTTGCCGAGTTGATCGCGCTCATACTCTTCTTTATTTGTTTGTCTGAAAGGCTAAGTCTACAAGGATTACACCGCGGTATGAATCGCTCGACTGAAAAGCAAGCGGCGCTTTACGTTATTGCAACGCCAATCGGCAACTTTAGTGACCTCTCGGCTCGGGCGGCACAGTTGCTAAAAAGTGTGGACGGTGTCTACGCAGAAGACACGCGAACCAGTCAGGCCTTGTTTCGCGAGATCGGTTGTAGTCCGCCTGTTCAGTCTTTGCATGAACACAATGAGCTGGAGCGGGCCAAGCAAGTCGTCCAGCGGATTGCGGCAGGAGAGTCTCTGGCTTTGATCAGCGATGCGGGGACGCCGCTGATCAGCGATCCTGGGTATCGGGTGGTAGCCGCTTGTCACGATGCTGGTCTACACGTGGTGCCGGTGCCGGGCGCTTGTGCGTTGGTGGCGGCGCTGTCGGTCAGTGGTCTGCCCACGGACCACTTTTGTTTCGAAGGTTTTTTGGCGGCCAAGAGTGGGCCAAGGCAAAAGCGTTTGCAAGAAGTGGCCGAGTGGCCTCACACGCTGGTTTTTTATGAGTCACCGCATCGTTTAGAGGCGACGCTTGAGGACATGGTGCTTTGCCTTGGTGGCGAAAGGCCTGCCACGATGGCTCGCGAGCTGACCAAGCGATTTGAGACGGTCCGGCGATCCACCTTGGGTGAGCTGCAGGCTTGGGTGGCAGCTGATCCGAATCAGCGACGCGGTGAAGTGGTTTTGATTGTTCAAGGTCAGCCCGTTGCCCAGGCGCAAGATGATTTAAGTATTTCTGTAGCAGCGCTTTTGCAGGAATTATCTGTGGAGTTGCCACCTAAGCGGGCGGCTGCATTGGTGGCTAAGCTCAGTGGGCATGATAAACGCGAGCTCTATATGAGTTTGGTCGAAGATAAGAATCAAAATTAGTGCTCTAGGTCGTGCTTAACGCTATTTTCTGTGTTTCAAATGGTGTGACTTGGCTGTTATAATTCGAGTGGGAGCAACCCAGACAATCGCGGCGTGCATTGCATGCGGAGGAAAGTCCGGGCTCCACAGGGCAGAGTGCCAGGTAACGCCTGGGGGGCGTGAGCCTACGGAAAGTGCAGCAGAGAGTAGACCGCCGATGGCTTTGGTTTTTCCAGAGCACAGGTAAGGCTGAAAGGGTGCGGTAAGAGCGCACCGCGCGGGTGGTAACATTCCGCGGCATGGTAAACCCCACTTGGAGCAAGGCCAAATAGGGAAGCATCGGCGCGGCCCGCGTCGCTTCCGGGTAGGCTGCTTGAGGCTTGCGGTGACGCAGGTCCCAGATGAATGATTGTCCACGACAGAACCCGGCTTACGGGTGGCTCCCACTTTTTGACCCCTCTGTCCCCTGAATTGCCATTTTTTGGTCTTTTCTTGGGGCAGGGTTGGTTGAAAATCGATTGGTTTGAGAATTTTCCTCAAATTCGCGCATCCTTGGCCCACTTTGTCTTTTGTTAGCAATGGGTTAGGAGGTCTTTGAGAAATTACATTCACTAATTTCTCTAAGCGCATGATAGAAAAGATTATTGTTTTCCTTTGATGGTTTTTTCTGATCTTTTTAAAGCTAAGTCTTTGGCTTTTCAGCTTTTTTTTACCGTTTGCAACGTCGTTATTCCTTGACCGAATCGACTTGCGCCGCTAATCTGGCGCTTAGTGGGAATAAGTGTAAATTAGTGGGGAAATCTGGTCCGTGGGTCCATACCTGAACGGAACATCGACGGTTAGCTTGGATGGGAAGGGGCGTTTGTCTATCCCTACGCGATTTCGCGAGAAGCTAATTGCAGACTGTGATGGGGATATGGTCCTCACGCTGGATCGTGCTGCCTGCTTGCTGTTGTTCCCATTGCCTGCATTCCGAGAGTTTGAGCGACAGCTGATGGATTTGAAGTCCAGTCGGCAGGCGACGTTGTTTCGTCGTATCTATCTCGGTATGGCTGCGGATGTGCGCATGGATGGTTCCGGGCGAATATTGATCCCCACTGTGTTGCGTGAGCGCGCCGGTTTCACAAGTAAAGAAGAGCGCATCAGCATGGTAGGTCAGGGTCATAAATTTGAGTTGTGGACAGAGACTGCGTGGAACGCCTTCTTGGACAGTGCGATTGATGAGACATCAGATGTGGAGATTGGCGGGCCTGATGCGGGTGCCGACTTGGCCAATTTGACGATGCTATAGATGGGCTCAGAGCATATATCCGTACTGCTCGATGAAGCAGTTGCCGCTCTGCAGTTGGGGCGAGGTGGTCTTTTTGTCGACGGAACTTTTGGGCGTGGTGGGCACGCGCGAAAAATTCTGGGCGAGTTGTCCGCTGACGATCGATTGATCGCGGTAGACCGCGATCCGGAAGCTGCAGCGGTGGCTGAAGCTCTATGTCTTAAAGATAGTCGAATAAATTTTTTTCGCAGAAATTTTTCAGAATTGAGGCAGATACTGGAAGAGCAGGGTCTGCTCGGACAAGTAGATGGGTTGTTGTTGGATCTCGGAGTGTCTAGCCCACAGCTAGACGACGCAGAGCGTGGTTTTAGTTTTCGCAACGATGGTCCACTCGACATGCGCATGGATCCCAGCTCGGGAGAATCTGCCGAGCAGTGGTTGGCGCGGGTTGAAGAAGTTGAGCTTGCCAATGTGATTTACCAATTTGGTGAGGAGCGCCTGTCTCGCCGCATCGCTAGACGTATTGTCGAGGCGCGCGACAAGCAGTCGCTTAGCAGTACAGGGCAGTTGGCTTCATTGGTCGCGGGTGTGGTTCGGCGGAACGACGGTAAGCATCCAGCGACGCGTACGTTTCAGGCCATCCGAATTGCTGTAAACGGTGAGCTCGAAGCACTGAGTCAGGTGTTGCGGGATGCATGGGATATTTTGTCAGATGACGGTCGCTTGGTGATCGTCAGTTTTCATTCACTGGAAGATCGATTGGTTAAGCAGTTTTTGCGAGGGGATGACGGTCAGAAATTGCCCCGTCGTTTGCCGCCGCCTACTAGTGAGCCCAAGCGCCAGTGGCGAGTGAGTCGCAAGGCAATTAAGCCGGGCCTGACCGAACTAGAAGTGAACCCAAGAGCGCGAAGTGCGGTGATGCGGATTGCGGAGAAGCAGCAGTGAGTCAGCGGTTTGTAGTGGTACTGGCTTGGTGGTTGGTCGTTTTGGCTTCGGCAATTGCCGTAGTCTATACCCGCCACCAGAGCCGCGAGTTATTTGCCGAGCTACGCGGTTTCGAGAAGAAAATAGATGAGCTTGATGTTGACTGGAGTCAGCTGCAGCTCGAGTACGGTACTTGGTCAATGGACGCGCGTGTGGATGATATTGCACGCCGTGATTTGAAAATGTATGCCCCAGACTTTCACGATGTGCGAATAATCCACCGATGATTACCAGCGAACAATTTGTGCAGCCGTGGCGCCACAAGCTTTTCTTGAGCGTGGTGGCTGTTTTTGCATTGGTCGTATTGGGTCGTGCCTACGTATTGCAAGTGCAGCAAAATAATTTTCTGCAAAAGCAGGGCGCTGCAAGGCAGCAGCGCACCATACCCGTTGCCGCTACACGTGGGCGTATCTTGGATCGCAACCACACGCCATTGGCGGTCAGTACGCCGATTAGTTCCGTGTGGGCCGACCCGAGAAAGTTAAGGCAGGAGAGAGAGCGCTTCGAGGAGCTGGCCGCTGCTCTCGATCAGTCCGCTAAGCGGGTAGCAGATATTGTAGATCGTGCCCCAGAGAATAGAGGGTTTGTGTATCTGGCCCGCCATGTTGAGCCGGAAGTGGCTAAGAACGTCTCGGCCCTAAAAATTGACGGAGTCAACTTGCAGCGAGAATATCGCCGTTATTACCCTTCGGGGGAAGTCGCTTCGCATGTCTTAGGCTCAACCAATATTGATGGCAAGGGGATCGAGGGCTTAGAGGCACTATGGAATGAGTCTTTGGTGGGTACTCCCGGCGAGCGGCGCGTTATCCGTGATCTGAAAGGTCGCGCCTTTTCCGAGATTGAGTACATCAATAAAGAGAGCGATGGTAGCGACCTTGTGTTGAGTATTGATCGGCGTATTCAGTACGTCGCTTATCGCGAACTCAAGCGTGCAGTGGATGCGCATTCCGCTAAATCTGGCAGCGTGGTTGTCATGAATTCGCGTACGGGCGAAGTGTTGGCGTTGGCAAACCAGCCCGCCTTTAATCCAAATACAAGCTCCGGACTGCAAGTGGGTAGTCGCCGAAACCGCGCCGTGACTGATCCTGTGGAGCCCGGCTCGACGCTCAAGCCTTTTACCATTGCAGCTGGGCTTGAGCTGGGAGTCATAGAGCCTG
>JBMYWE010000196.1:0-5398 GCA_049607125.1 Granulosicoccaceae bacterium
AAGGCGGGTACTTGAGTTCGGGGCGCTCGATCAATTCGGGCAGAGCAGCCAAACGGCGCAGATTGACCGGCCCCTTGACCCGGTAGAGATCGGCCTTTTTAAGACGAAACTGACGCAACAAGAAATCGGCAATCACTTGTGGACAATTGTCGGCCACTTCCAGCCGAACTGCGCTGCCATAGTCGCGACCTTGTAACTCCCCCTCCAGCGCTCGACGCAGATCAGCCACATCTTCTTCGGAGACGTATAAGTCGCTATTGCGTGTCACCTTGAACTGATACACCCCGTCGACAGCCATGCCTTCGAAGAGCTGCGAGACTTCGGCGTGGATCACAGATGACAAAAACACAAAGGCATGGGGCTGGCCCGACACCTCCGTCGGCAGCGGAATAATGCGTGGCAAATGCCTGGGGGCTCGCAGCAAAGCTAGGCCCGAGTGCCGCCCAAAGGCGTCTTTACCGTCCAGATTGACGATGAAGTTCAAGCTCTTGTTTAGCAGATTCGGAAAGGGGTGCGCCGGATCCAAGCCAAGCGGTGTCAGCACGGGCAACACCTCACGCAAAAAGTAGTCTTGCACCCAAGCCGAAATTTCATCGGTCCAAGCGTCACGACGGATAAAGCTTATACCTTCTTCTTCGAGCGCGGGCAGCAAAACCTCGCCCAGCACTTGATACTGTCGCGCGACCAGTTCGTGCGCTTTTTCACTGACTAAGCGCAACTGTTGAGAAGGGCTCAAGCCGTCGGCGGTAGGCGCGGAGACTGAAGCGCTGAGCTGCTGTTTGAGGCCAGCAACTCGAACTTCGAAAAACTCATCCATGTTTGAAGCGGAGATGCAAAGGTAGCGCAGACGCTCAAGTAGCGGCACACTGGGCTCCAAGGACATGTTGAGCACACGCCAATGAAACTGCAACAAGCTCAATTCACGATTGTAATAGAGACTGGGATCGGAAAGATCGGCGGTCTCAATCTGTGCAGCCGAAAACAGCTCCGGCTTGGCTTTTTCTTGAGTCATGAATTGAGATATCGTTTTGTGGTGAAATAAAGGCAAATACAGCGCAAATTCCGTGCAAATTTTGGCGAAAAAACACCCGATTTAGGGGGCAATTTGTGCGTCTTGTGCAGCGTATGTGCAATTTGCATTTTAGGCTTGCCATGCAAATTTACACTGCTAGAGTACCTTGCAACTTTCAGGTTACCCGATTATGAATGACGATCAACTGCTGCGATACAGCCGCCACATAAACCTACCAGCCATAGGCTTTGAGGGCCAACAGGCCCTGCTCGATAGCCATGTGGTTATTGTCGGTGCCGGTGGCCTGGGCTCACCGGCTGCCCTGTATTTGGCCGCTGCCGGTGTAGGCGAGCTCACGCTGATCGACTTTGATACCGTCGATGTCAGCAACCTCCAGCGCCAAGTGGCACACACCACAGCGAGCGTGGGGCAGCCCAAGGTCGACTCGGCGCGGATCAACTGCCTTGAGATCAACCCGGACATCAAGATCAACGCCCGCAATACCGCTTTGAATGCTGACAATGCCAGCGAGCTATTCAGCGGGGCCACGGTGGTGGTCGACGCCAGTGACAACTTTAGCGTGCGCTTTGCAGTCAATGATGCCTGTGTCGCCTTGGGCCTACCGCTAGTCAGTGCCGCCGCCATCCGCCTAGAAGGCCAGCTTAGCGTGTTCCGCAACGACCGTGACGACAGCCCTTGCTACCGCTGTCTGCATCCCGCTGCACACGATCAGGGAGACACCTGCAGTCAGTCGGGTGTTCTCGGTCCAGTTGTTGGCGTCATGGGCACATTACAAGCCCTAGAAACGATTAAAGTCATCACGGGTAACGGCGAAGATATGGCTGGTCAACTGCTACTTTTTGACGCCAGCAGCTGTGAGTGGACCAAATTGCGCTTACCCAAGCGCGCGGACTGCCCAGTTTGCTCGCCCCAATCTAAACGCACGACAAACTAGCAATAGCTATACGCACACCTTTAATAAACGCTCACTTAGGCATAAAACATGCGGCTATCAGACGTCTGTTAATTGGTATCAAGACCGTACAACAGAGTTCTTGATATACCGTGAAAGCAAAAATCCTGGGCCTTGGGCCCGCGCTTTGATGCTTTCTTGGCACGGAGGCCAACAAGCTATGTCAGTGCACAACCACCCCCTATCAAATCAGGTTAAGGCGATGAATCAAGACATTATTGAGCGCATCTTGGCGGATGCAAATAAGTCTATACCCGCGCAACAGCGCGCACTGGCAGCAGAATTTATAGCCCAATACTACCAGACGGTGCCCACAGAAGATTTACAGCAGCGCTCCCCTACCGAGCTCCGTGCAGTGGCATTGACACACTGGCAGCTTGGCCTCACGCGTAAACTTGGCCACGCCTTGTTGAGAGTTTACAACCCTCAGCCCGAGACCCACGGCTGGCAATCGGTGCACACGATTGTTGAGGCGGTGTTAGACGATCGCCCGTTTTTGGTCGACAGCATGCGCAATGCAGCCTCCCGACTTGGGCTCACGGTGCATCTGACCATTCATCCGGTGTTGCACGTCAATCGCAACGACAAGGGTGAGATAACTGCTGTCAATGAGCGAGCCAATAAAAACGGCGTGCGCGAAGCCTACTTGCAATTGCACGTAGACAAACGCAGCGGGGAGGACGAGTTGCTCGCTCTGCAAAAGGAATTTTCATCTGTTCTGGAAGACGTGCAAGCCGCCACCGAGGATTGGCCTGCCATGGTCGCCTTCGCCCAAGATACCACGCTGAAACTATCGCACTTCGCCGAGGGACGCACAGGAATACAAGAGGCAGCCTCCTTCTTGCAATGGCTAGCGGAGGGGCATTTTACCTTTTTGGCTTGCTGCGAATTCCGCACCGATGGTCAAAACTTCAAAGCTCAAAAAGACGCCTCTCTGGGATTGCTGCGATCAAAACGCAAGAGCGGCTCATTCAGCGCTCAGAACTTGGTACCATCGGGTTCTGAGGAGTTTGCCAGCTCCGACAAGGCCCTTGCCGTCACCAAGTCCAACGTACGCTCCACAGTGCACCGCGATGCCAAGCTAGACCTGATTACAATCAGCCTATACGACAAGGCTGGCAAGGTAGAGGCAAAGCGCTGCTTCCTAGGCCTGCTGACCTCGGCTGCTTACCGACACCTGACCAGCGACATCCCCATGCTGTCGGCGCGCACGGCGCGAGTCGTGCTCAACGCGGGTCTGCCCGATGGTTCACATGACCAAAAAGCTCTGCGCGATATTCTCGAAACATTCCCTCGCGATTTGATCATGCAGTGCGACACCGACGATCTGAGCGACATGGCGATCGGTATTCTCGGATTACAAGAACGGCAGCGCGTGCGTTTGTTTGGGCAGCGCGATCGCTTCGGTCGGTTTTACAACTGTCTGGTCTATATCCCGCGCGACAAATATGGCAGAGAACTAAGACTTGCCGTACAGGACGTACTCTCCAACGCGCTCAAGGGCATAGAAGTAGAATTTGATACGCAGTTTTCCTCAAACTCGGCGCTGGCGCGGATCAACTACGTGATCTGGACCGACCCATCGCAAGACTGCAGTAAGCTCGACTGGCGCGCACTGGAACAAAAGATTGTCGATATCGCCCACGGTTGGGACGAACAGCTCTGCGACGCTGTGCGCGACCATTTTGGCGATGAAAAAGGCAACACCTTGCTGCGTAAGTACGAAGGCGCTTTTGCCTCGGGCTACAAGAGCGACTACCCAGCCGGCAACGCCGCGTGGGATATCGCGCGCATGGAAAAAATCCTTGCGCCCGACGATATTGGCATGCGCTTTTTCCGCCCGCCGCTGGCTGACGAAGCACTGGTACATTTCAAGCTGTACGCCCCCGACAAGCCGGTTATTTTGTCCGATGTTTTGCCTGTGCTCGAAAACATGGGTCTGCGGGTCGAGGGTGAAAACCCACACCGCATAGACACCAACGAGGGCAAGCGCTATTGGTTGCACGAGTTTATGCTGCGTGCTGCCGATGGCTCAACCATCGACCCCGAGCTACACGGCGAGCGCTTTATGGCCTGCTTTGAGGGTGTGTGGCACGGCGAAGTAGAAAACGACAGTTTCAATCGCCTTGTGTTGGCAGCAGGGGCCAGCTGGCGGGACACGGTTGTTATTCGTGCCTTGTGCAAATACATGCTGCAAATACGTCTGCCCTTCTCCGAAAAATACATCGCCGACAGCCTGTGCGATAACCCCGAGATTGCGCGCACCTTGATCTCGCTGTTTCAGGCCCGTTTTGACCCAGCGACCAACAGCACTTCAGCCAAGCAAGTCGAAGCGATCCATCTGCAGCTGGACAAACAGCTAGAGGGTGTGGCGAGCCTAGACCAAGACCGTATTCTGCGCAGCTTTCGCAACCTCATAGAAGCCACCCTGCGCACCAACCACTACCAGCACAATGAAGCGGGCGAATACAAAGAGTACTTGTCCATCAAGCTCGACACGGCGCACATCGACGGCATTCCACTGCCCCGCCCCAAGTACGAAATTTTTGTTTGCTCTCCACGTATGGAAGGCGTGCATTTACGTGGTGGTAGCGTCGCCCGTGGCGGCTTGCGTTGGTCGGACCGCCGCGAGGATTTTCGCACCGAGATATTGGGCTTGGTCAAAGCGCAAATGGTCAAGAACGCGGTCATCGTGCCGGTTGGCTCCAAAGGTGGTTTTATCCTCAAGCGCGCGCCTGTGTCGAGCGACCGCGAGGCTTTTATGGCCGAGGGTATCGCCTGCTATAAAACCTTCTTGCGCGGTTTGTTAGATATCACCGACAACCTAGTCGAAGGCGAAGTGGCGCCACCCAAAGAAGTGGTGCGCTACGACGGCGATGACCCCTATCTGGTCGTTGCCGCCGACAAAGGCACAGCAACTTTCTCTGATTACGCCAATTCAGTCTCTGAGGAGTACGGCTTTTGGCTGGGCGACGCCTTCGCCTCGGGTGGCTCCAATGGCTACGACCACAAAGGCATGGGCATCACTGCCCGCGGTGCTTGGGAATCGGTAAAACGTCACTTTCGTGAGCTCGGTCACAATACGCAAACAACCGACTTTAGCGTGGTCGGCGTGGGTGACATGGCCGGAGATGTGTTTGGCAATGGCATGCTGTTATCAGAGCATATTCAGCTAGTGGCAGCCTTTAACCACATGCATATCTTCATTGATCCCACCCCAGATTCAGCCTCTAGTTTCAAGGAACGCGAACGCTTGTTTGCACTGCCGCGATCGAGCTGGACCGACTACAACACCAGCCTTATCAGCCAGGGCGGAGGCATCTTTGAGCGCAGCGCAAAATCTATCGATCTAAGCCCTGAGATCAAAACAGCGCTAGATATCAAGGCCGACAAGCTCACCCCCAACGAACTGA
>JBMYWE010000197.1:0-5158 GCA_049607125.1 Granulosicoccaceae bacterium
ACATAGGCCATGCAAGTCAATAACGCTCGTTCGTCAAGCAGCGCTTGGCTTTTGAAGCGGCCTTCGTAGAAGTGACCGGTGATGTTGTCTTCAGCATTGGCCCAGCGGGCGATGGGCTCGTTGAGGGCCCGCATGAACCAAGACACGCTGATGAGTCGCTCTCGCCATGTGTCGGCTTGAGCCTTAAGCAAGCTCAATTCAGCGGCGGGCAGGGTGCCATCACGCTCAAAGCGCTGACTGAGAAAGCTGCCAGTGTAGACCTTGTGCCATTGCTTGATCACTTGCTGCCAAGTCCAGTTTTTGGCTTTGTCCTGATCTACGCGTACCACGACGTGGTGGTGGTTACTCATGATGGCGTAGGCGGCGATGTCGATGGAGAAGGCGTCGGCGAGTAATTCGAGGCGGGATACGATCCAGCCTCGTCGATGGCTGTAGTCGATGCCGGTTTCGCGGTCGAACCCCGTTAGATAGCTTCGGCGTACACAGCGCGAAACACAATGTATCCAGGGAGTGTCTTGGAGACTGATGAGTTGGCTGCGCGGTTTGGGCATGTCGTCTCCGTAGGGAAGCATTAGCTTAGTCTTACCGAGAAGTAGGGTGTACTTCAATGCGCGCTGAGGCTAAGCGGTTCGTCTAGTGGAATGAGTATGGGGCTGTGGGTCGCCTTTGTTACGCCGGTTCACTAGCACGTTTTAGAAAGGTAGGCACTGAAAAGCGCTCTCATGTTTAGTCGCGATTGAGGTTGGGTTGGCGGAGGGTTATGCCCGTATTTTCGATTTTTTTGAATGTTAGTGCGTGAGCAATAAATTTCTGTAATTCAGCAAATCGTGGCGAGCTATCTGGTCTATTTTGAATACACTCTACTCGGACCCCAAGAAGATTCGCCGGGCGATCTACACCACCGGTGCGATAGGACTGCTGAACAGCGGTCATTCGTAATACTTCCCAGAAGTGCAAGCTGTTCCCGCACGACTAGGCGATGAAAGTAGTGGATCTAAAAACTACTGAGGCAGTGACGAAATACATCGAGCCGATTTCAAATTGCCATCTAGCGCTCAGTTACTTTGTGAGCGCTTTTGAAGTGCTACAGTAGATAAAGACAGGCATCATTGCATCGCACCTGTTTTGTCTTGACCTAGTTCACGTGCTGTTAGCATTGGGCCCGAGACAACCGGGTGGGCATTGCACCCACCCGGATATGCTTTTTTTAGTTGGTGTAAACCGTCCTGTAACTACTGGGGTCTACTCGCGGGATAGTGGCCCCGAAGTTATCTTCAATCACACCCATCAGGTCGTTGGCAATCACGGCGTAGCCGCGCTCAGTTGGGTGAACTCCATCTAGGGAGAAGCCGCCTCCGGTAGCAAATGCCGCCGTGATACCGCCTGTACCGTACTGGATGCCCGTGGTGGCCAGCTCGCGCTGTGCCGCCGCTGCATCGTAGAGAGCGAGGTCAGGGTTGGCGTTTGCTATGGCTGCGATGGTTGCATTGTACGCAGTGTTGGCTGTTGCCGTGAGTTCTGCCTCGGCGGCTGTCAGTACTTGATCATCCGATAACGGAACAGCTACACCAATGACGGTGGTGGCGTCGGCTGGGTTGGCCAAAGTGCCAAGCGCACTAGATGCCGTCAGCAATATGTAGTCTTCAGCGGTGGCTTGACGAATTGAAGGCAATCCTGCGCCACTGAGATCAGTGAGCGCTTCGTCAGTGATCAACGCGGCGTTGTTGCCAGCGGCATATGTCACGGTGCGTGCCGCTGCTTCCTCGGCCGTGATCAAGCCATTTGATTCGGCCTGTAACAAACCGCCGTTGTACGTAGCAAAAGCTGCATTCACACCCGCAGCGGTTTCCGCGTCGAGCGGGATGGCGTTGTAAGGCACGGTGGTAAAAAATGGGATGCTCGTGACGTCTGGCAAGTTGATCAGTACACCCTTAGCACCGGCCGCCGTTAGGGCGGTGACCAAACTGTTGTATGTGCTTGCAAATACAGTGGGGTCCGTGATGTCCGATGAGCCGTAAGTCGCAGGGTCTAAATTGCCTGTTTGATCGACACCTACACCACCACCTGTGGCATAAGAGAGAGTGTCGTTGTTGCCTATCCACAGGGTGAAGAACGTAGGCGTTTGACTCACCGCATCAGCCAAAACCGTCGTACCTGCTGCAGATGCGAATCGCACAAAGTAGGGGTTGGCGTTAGGCAGTGCTGATATATCACCGTAGTTTGGAGTCACTAGGTGAAATGACTTTGCTCCCGGAACGCCAACATTATTAAACGGGCCGACAACAGGTACAGCGATATCGGTTGTTGGGTCGCCGTCGATAGGGGCAGGGCCAAGCGCCCCGTCAGCACCGGCTGTTAGTACCAGTCGATTGCTAACTGTGGCTATCGGCGTTCCACCAGCCAACAAGCCGCCGGTGTTGTCGTCAACCAATGGCTGCGTGAAGGTGATGGGTTCAACCTGAGAAATCTGCCCGGCAAGGATTGCGGGGTAGGAGGCTAACTGACCATTGAGATAGAGGGCACTATCGGCAAAACCAGCCGTGAGGGAATCACCTACAGTGACCATTGAGCTGAAATCAGCGCTGCCGGTGCTGTATTGATCACTGCTTGGTTTGTCGATAGAGGAATCGCAGCCGCCAAGCGCCAGTAACAAGGACGTTGCTGTTGCCACTGCTGAGTACTTAAGTGTTTTTTGATAAGTCATGGAGTTCACTTCGCTTATAATCAGTAGTTGTATGAGACGCCAAAGCCGATGCCTCTAACGCTCGACAAATAGGTGCCACCAAACGGCGAGAGGGTGCCATCACTCTCAGCGTACTGGTCATAGGAGTTGGTGACTTCGCCAGACAACAGGGTAAAAGCAGAAACATCAAAGGCCAGTCGAGGGCTACGATGGTAAGTTGCGCCAACGGTCAGCGCTGAATTATCACCACGAGGGGTTTCTGGTGCGAACAAACCGCTAACCACCGGGCTTTGATCGTAGTAAAGGCCTCCTCGCAAAGTCCACTTGTCGTTGCGATGATGCTGCACTCCGACGCGGAATGTGGTGGTGTCTTCATATCCACGAGCGTTGACGGATGTTGGCACGTTGTTGTCGAAATCAATCCGCAGCTCGTCGTAGGCACTCCATTCGGTGAAGTTGACATCGACGGCCAAGGTAGTTTTTTCGTTGTACTGGTAGCTCATGCCTAGTGTCAGTTCAGCGGGCAGTGGGATTTCAGCACTGAATGTGGTGTCTGTAAAAGTTCCAGCCAATGAATCGGGGATGTTTTCAAAATCCGCGTCTTGTCCTTTGGCTTTAAGCATGATTTCAGAGCGGTAGTTGACGCCGATGCGCAACTTTTCGTTGACGTTAGCCATAAACCCAAGGTTGGCACCAAAGGCGTCTACGCCACTTGCATCTAGTGTTACCTTGGATCTATCGCCATTGGCGTTGGTCAAGCTAGTGTTGAGGTTACGATCAAACTCAACTCCACCGTTAGCGTAGTTCAGGCCAAAGCCGACGCTGTAGCGGTCATTGAACTGCCACGCAATTGTCGGCTGAACAAAAATGGCTGCCAAGTTGATGTCATTGACCAAATGAGAGCCCGCCCAATCAGCCGGCCACTCAACGGTACTCCCGAAAGGGGTATAAATACCTAAACCGTATGAAAGCTGGTCTGAGTGCTTTCGAGAATAATAGATACTTATTGGGGTACTGATCGGATTGTCCGTCTCAGCGCTGGCATTGGTCTCACTGCTGTAGTACTCGATATCGGAGTCAACCAGCGTTACGCCTGCAGAGAAGGACGCTTTGTCTTCCAGAAGCGACATACCCGCAGGGTTGAAAAACACAGTCTCAGCGCTTTCTCCCAAAGCGACACCCGTGTGCCCCATTCCCAGCGCTTTTTGACCTTGCAGTGCGGCACGGTAGCCACCACTGTGAGCTGTTCCGAATGCACAACAGCTGATGGTTACTAAAACCAGTCTTTTCATAAAGTGTTCCTGTTTTTGCTTGGTTCAATCGACTGCACAAGGAGCCAACCGGTGCTCTGAGCAGGCGGCAGTGTGCAATATCCTACATGTCTGGCGTGGCGACTAAAACAATTGTTGCTCATTCAGACAAACTATGATCGATTCCGAAAGCTTCTGAGCGATTATGTCAAGGCTTGATAGGAACACGGGCAAACAATAAGGATATGTACGATAATTTTGGCAAGTCTAGCCATCGGCGGGTTCAGTACAGCATATTCACCACAGTGCGCGGATTACTTGATCAAGAGACCGAACTCAATGGTGCATTCATGATCAGTTGACGCCTATTCAACACGGGTTGAAATGTACTTTCATTGCAGTACACCAGCAGCCCGGCAGTCTGCCGTAAAGCCATCACGTTGTTGATCACCCTGTCGCAATGGTGCGCCCCATTAACCGGCTAAGGACAAAAACACTATTCTGCTGTCTTTGGGGCCCAGTGTGTTCTGCGCTTTACTGTCTTTAACGCCAAAATCTACTTCTCCCGCTTTTACTCAATATCCAGACGAGATGCCGGTTTGTTTTGTCATCCGGTTTAACCAAATCACAAAAATTGCTCTAAGGTTGTAGACCTCACTATCCTGTAGGCATTGACAAAGATTTGTATGTATCAAGACTCGTTTGTTCCAACACTTGAAACTGATCGCCTCATCCTTAGAGGGCACCATCTCGATGACTTCCAGTCTTGCGCTGACATGTGGTCTGATCCGCTAGTCACTGCGCATATTTCAGGCTCCCCATCAACAAAAGAGCAATCCTGGTCGCGGTTTTTGCGTTACTCAGGTCACTGGCAGAATATGGGGTTTGGATATTGGGTTGTGCAGAAAAAATCAAATAACATGTTTATCGGCGAGGTAGGGTTTGCTGACTACAAACGAGACACCACGCCAAGCATTGACGGCATTCCAGAAGCGGGGTGGGTCTTGATCTCTAGCGCTCATGGTCACGGCTACGCGTCGGAAGCTGTTGCCGTCATGCATAAGTGGGCAGACTCAGAATTGAGTAGCCTTAAGACCGTTTGCATTTTCGATCCCGCTCATTCTGGGTCAATCAAGGTGGCAAAAAAAATCGGATACGCAAATGCATTACTTGGCAGCTACATGGGACGCGAGACTTTGTTTATGGAGAGGTTTCGCTGTCAAGC
>JBMYWE010000197.1:5168-5387 GCA_049607125.1 Granulosicoccaceae bacterium
CACAAACTGCCCATGCGCCACTCTAGCCAAGTCGCACTGTCACACAGGTTTAGTGGCTCCTGCGGAATGTTTCAACTGGGGGTTATTGGAGTAGAGTTTTTTTACAACCCGTAATTAGCTGAGCCTACTCTCTGCCTAGCAAGGCAGCACCCATACCCCTAGCCGGAAACCCAGTCTAACGTGAAGTTTAGGGTCTCCTGGGATGCATTCTCGCTTGTC
>JBMYWE010000198.1:0-217 GCA_049607125.1 Granulosicoccaceae bacterium
ACGACGATTCAGGCATGGGCACCAATCCAAATTGGCAGGTCGCCAATTTTGACAAATTTGAGCCAGTCGACACACGCGTCAGCATGAACGCCAACTCCGCCACCATAGACATGAGCGAGCTGGTGGGATCCTGGATAGAGGGCAATCGACCAAACTACGGCTGGGCCCTGACAACAACATCGAGCGATACCACCAAATGGATATCCAATCCTGCGGG
>JBMYWE010000198.1:227-5375 GCA_049607125.1 Granulosicoccaceae bacterium
ACCACTTTTGAACAGCGCCCGAGAATGCATATCAAGTACCGCTGCGCCTGTGGCCAAGCTTGCGTTGGAATCGATCAGACCGAAGTCGCCGCTATCGCCACACTCACCAAGGTAAACGGAAAGGGCTCAGGTGTAGATCAACCAGACAAATTTATTAAACTGTGGCTGCACCGAGCAAACGAGCAATACCTTTTACCAAACCCATCGGGAAACACCGGTCTAGGACGCCCAAACAATCACCCTGCTGGCCTTAGCAGCTCCCAAGTTATAGACGGCTACGCCGCAGACCAGGACATCACCGGCATGCATATCGAACTGGCCAATTCAGACCACCCCGACCATCACTTCTACACCTTTATGGACGGGAAGATGATCACCCGGTTGCCAAAAACCTCGTCGACAGCGTCAACAACAAGTTGGTTCAGCGCCTTCTCTGCCGCCACCACTACTTCCACTACCTTGGGTAACGCCCACGACAAAAGTTTGTACTACTATCAGTCCCCCAGTAGTAAGCCCGTCGGGTTTTCACTCGAGCTGCGCAGAGCACCTGCGCCCACTTCGGGCTTCAACGCGACGCCCAATCAAGTCTCCGGTTTTATCAGCAACAGTGACACTTTAGTCGCCGGTTTTTCCTACTATGACAACCGTTTCTATTTCCCCACCTTCATTAACAATACACACGATGTCCGCAATTTTCCGGTGGAGCAAGACACCACGTTTTCTATGCCACTATACAAAATAGACTCCACGCGTTCATCGTCCCCCGCTACGGTTCTCGACTACGCCGACAACAACCACACCACCGATGCACTGCACGTGATTGACGAGTTTAACTATTTGATCAGCGCCGAGTATTTCGACACAACCTACTATGAAGCAGGTCTAGGCGGATGGGAGTTCCAGGACGGGGAGCTCGTGCTTTACAATACAATTACTCAAAGCAGCCGAATTATTGATCGAGAATACTCCCGCAGTGACGGCAACAACATCAGTGCTGTCTCTCTCTACAAAGAGCCCATGCCCCCCAGTGGCTCCAGCGAAGCGGACTTTGAAGCAGCATATCCGTTTTTGTACGAGTAGCAATTGTTAGTTTCATCGAGTTTCACCATGATTAAGCCCGGATATTGCATAGCGTTACCATTGAAATGACTATTCCGGTTGACATCTGGCCATGCAAAACCAGCCTGAAACTCAAGATGCACTAGCCCAAGTAAAGGCACTGCTTGCTGGCACGGGCGCAGTTGCCCAAAAAGTGCAACTGCAAGGCACAGGGCCCATTGGTATAGATTTTGGCTTAAACCGTGTTTACGCCACTCAGCTCTACCGCAAAGGCTCGCAACTACGCATTGCTTCCAGCGCCTCTGCACCCTACCCCGGCGCGCGTGAATCAATACTCAACAACACCGAAGCACTGCGAGAATTGACACAAGAACTTCTGCAAAACAATGGTTTTAGAGGAAACCACGCTGTTGTTTCCGCCCCCCTGGGAGAGCCCAAGGTACTGTCGTTAACCTTCAAATCGGCATCCCCACAAGACATCCCTCGACATGTTATTGAGCTAGTTAAGGAACGTTTGGGCGGCGGCGAGCAGGACTGGCTGGTCGACTATCTGCCAGTGAAGTTGAAAGTCAAAAACTCTCAAGACACCATGGTCATGGCCGCGGCCATGCCACGTCGTAGCTCACTGGAATTTATGGAGAACCTTCAACTTGCTGGTCTGTATCTGCGAGCGGTCGAGATTGCCCCTCAGGCCCTAGAGCGACTTCTCAAGCAAGTGGAAACACCTCAAGCCAATTGTGTGGTTATCCATTTTGGGCAGCACAAAAGCTACTTGAGCCATTTTTTACAAGGCAAGCTGACCATGGATCGCGAGATACCAGTGGGTCTGGAGGACTTTGTCTCCCCCGTCAGCGAACTGCTGAGCGTGGAGAAGAGCCTCGCACGGAACATTTTTCACACCCTGGGTTTTGGTGAGAGCTCCGAAATGTCTCCTTTGCTAAACCAGACTTTTGACCGCCTAAAAGTCCAAATTGACCTCATGAACCAATACATCGCCTCGCAATTGCACGGCGACGGCATCAATTGCATTTACTTGACCGGAGATATCGCCAATTGGTCACAAGCAAGCGAGGCATTTAGCAGAAAACTAGGTATTCAAACCAAGATTCTCAACCCATTTGAACTGCTGCCTCAAAACGCCAACAATGAAATACAAAGGCATGATCAAGCGATGTACTCTATCGCTGCAGGTCTTGCCATGCGGTGGGCCTCATGAGCGGAATGAATTTCATCCCAGCCAGCATGGCACAGCACCAAAAAAACCAACGAATATTAAACGAGGGTGGCAAGATAATTTTTGCCGGAGCACTTTGTCTGTTGCTCTGTTTTTTATTGATCAATGCATTTAACAAACACTTGAGCCGTGAAGTTGAACAACTGAATCGGCAAAAAACAAAAATCAACAGTTTGCTTGAAGATCGAAAACAACAAACCAAAGAGTTCAAAGACATACAAAATATCTCCGCGAGCCTACATCAACTAAATAGTTTTGCAACACTTACGCAAACACTCGCGCTGATCAATCAAAGCATTCCAGCAGAGACTGAGCTGAGCTCAATTGAGTCGCTACTGAACAGCGAAGGTGAAAGCCTCTCAATGCTGGGAGGCGTGTCTGACTCGCACAAAAACTTAACCTCATGGGTAAAAAGGCTAAAATCCAATCCCGAAGTTCTAACCGTTGAAGTGATGACGAGTAGCTCCGTTCAAACGGGTAGCGCGGATGAGCTCAAACAGAGTTTTATGCTCAAAATTGTACATCGAGCATCTGGGGAGGTCTCTTGATGCAATCAACTTATGAGCAATTAAGAGCCCTCCCCAGCCTCAAGCTAGTTCTGTACCTCGTGGGGCTATTCGGAGTCTTGTTATCACTGTCTTATATACACGCCATTAAACCAGCCTTTGCCAAAACCAAAGATCTGCAAGCTGAGCACCAGCAATTAACCCGCTTGGTGTCCAAATTTGACCTCGGCAAACTCGACAGCGAGGTGGCTGAAATCAAGCAGCAACAAGATCAGGCGCGGCTACGATTGTCAGCAGAAATACCCGATCGAAAACTGGATCAAGAACTACCTACTATTCTCGAGTCCCTGCACGACACGGCAAAATCGCACGGTTTGCGCACGCGCAAAATACAACCGGCGAAAGTCGAGCACAATTCCGACGTCGCCACCGTTGAACTTGAGATCGAAGTGGTTGGAATGTATCGCAACCTCTACACGTGGGTGAGTAATTTCAGCAATGACTTTAAAGGGGTTTCCGTTCAAGACATCCGCGCCACTCAGAGCCCGGACACGAATGGCAATCGAACCTTAGCGATGAACTTGGTGATTTATGGACGCTAGGTTACTACTGGCACTGGCAGTATTCGTCTCCAGCTCCGCTGTCGCTCAACTGCCAGTGCGAGATCCATTCGCCACTTTGAGTGAACAACCCAACCTCCCTGCGGCGGCGGCACTAAATGAAAACCAAGCGGCGACGCAAGGACCAAGCCTTGTGCTCAAAGCTATTCTCTGGGGAGACTATCCCCTCGCGAATATCAGCGGCATGATCGTTGCACCAGGTGACAAGGTATACAACTACACCGTACAGCAACTCAGTCGCAAGACAGCTGTCTTACGCAGCGAATCTAGTTCGATTACATTAGTCCTCGATGAGGACAGTTGAGTCTATGCCTATTATGCCCTCATATTTAATAAAGCCCTGCATACTCAGCTTTGCCCTGGCCGTCAGCTCAAGCCAAGGGTTTGCTGCAGCCAATTTCGATTTTGAAGGGTCTGGGAAAAGCGCATTTTCAGTGCTACGTTCAATTGCAGACCAAGCGGACAAGCAGCTCATACTGCGCGTGCGCGACAAACGCTTGAGCACCGATATCAGCGCAGAAACAGCCTACTCCGCCGCAACACAGGTGGCCAAAGATGCAGGCTACTTGGTGCACTACGACAACGATATTTTTACTATCCTTCCACCGACTAAAAAGAACAAAATAGCCAGCGAGGAAAACCGGCGGGATCAGCCAGAGAGCAAGGCGCAACCCGAGACATTTAGCTTGACCCTGCGCAATACCCCGGTGCAGGAAGCCTTTGAGATGCTGGCCAAGAGAGGCCGCATTAACCTGCTTCTGTCGCCCGATGTGGCAGGCAATGTCTCAGCTAACCTCTACGATGTTGAGTTAGACACGGCAATAGACAATGTCGCCAAGGCCGCGGGCCTACGGGTCAGCCGGACCAGCAAAGGAATTTATATAGACAATTCCAGCAATCCGTTGACGGCGGCCTTAAGGGCGCCGAAGCAGCAGGTGGAGTCCTTCAAAGTCCAATACTCAGATGTGGGTAGCGTTGAAGGTATTATGCGCGACTACCTGAGCGAAAATGGCAGTCTAACCACCTTGGCCAATCGCCGTATGGTGGTCGTTCGCGATACGCCGGCTGTGATTAGACAACTCAAACAACTGCTACAAGAGATTGACAAACAACCCCGACAGATCTTAATAGAAGCCAAGATTCTGGAGATCACGCTTACCCAAGAAGAAACCTACGGCATTGACTGGCAAGCTGTAAGAGGTGACGGGAGTTTCGGCACCCTTGAGTTGGCTAAGCGAGAGACCTCTGGCTTTTTTATGAACTTGGTCGGCACAGAGCTCAATGCTTATTTGAGTGCGTTGAGCTCCAAGGGGCGTGTTCGCACTTTGTCCACCCCTAAACTGCTAGTACTCGAAGACCAAGACGCAGAGGTGATCGTCGGTGACAAACTTGGCTTTAGAGTCGTCAGTATCGTGGACAACAACACCGTCGAGTCAGTCGAATTTCTAGAATCAGGTATTATTTTACGGGTCAATGCCTCAGTAGACGGGCAAGAACGTATCTTGCTCGATGTACACCCTGAAGTTTCTACTGGTTCGCTGGTGGATGGTTTGCCGGTGCAAAAGACAACCGAGGTAACGACCAACTTACTCGCCCACAGCGGCGACGAAATTTTTATCGGAGGTCTCTTACGCACCACCGATACGGACAACGAGTCGGGGGTCCCTGGGGCCTCTAAAGTTCCCGTCATAGGCGCGCTGTTCAAAAAAACTGAAGACACCGGCAATCG
>JBMYWE010000199.1:0-222 GCA_049607125.1 Granulosicoccaceae bacterium
TTGATTGTGCCCCCTTGGATCAACAAGTATTACATTCTCGATCTTCAACCTGAAAACTCCTTTATAAAATGGGCTGTCTCAAAAGGCCATACGGTGTTTGTGATCTCTTGGGTCAACCCCGACGAGTCGATGGCGGACAAGAGCTTTGACAACTACATGCTCGAAGGCCCGCTAGCTGCACTGGATGCGATCAAGCAAGCGACAGGAGAAGATAAGGTCAAT
>JBMYWE010000199.1:232-5365 GCA_049607125.1 Granulosicoccaceae bacterium
AAAGGGCATCATTGAGGCCCTTGATTTAGTGGAAAAAATCAGCGGTCAATCTTCAATCAATGCGATCGGCTATTGCATTGGTGGTACTTTGATGTCGGCCACTTTGGCCTACATGAAAACCAAAAGTGATGATCGTGTCGATACTTGTACTTTTTTCACCACCATGGTGGATTTTTCTGAACCAGGCCAGTTGGGCGTTTTCGTCGACGAGCAGCAGCTCTCTATGGCGGAGGCTGAGATGGAGCAGAAGGGCTTCTTCGACGGGTCCAATATGTCTCAGGTGTTTAATTTACTGAGAGCCAAAGACTTAGTTTGGAGCTTTGTCATCCACAACTATCTCATGGGTAAAGACCCTTTTCCCTTTGATTTGCTCTACTGGAATTCTGATTCCACGCGCATGCCTCCAGCAATGCACAAGTTCTACTTACGCAAGTTCTATCTTGAAAACAAATTGATCGAACCAGGTGGGGTGTCTTTTAATGGGGTAGATATCGACTTGGCCAATGTGCAAATACCCACCTACACCATCAGTGCGGTAGAAGACCACATTGCGCCCTGGACCTCGACTTATGCAGCTACTCAGCTATTCACTGGCGAGCGTACCTTCGTGCTCGGTGGATCAGGCCACATTGCGGGTATTGTTAACCCACCAGCGGCCAACAAGTACTGTCACTGGACCAATACGGATCTGCCCGCCGACCCCATCGAATGGAAAGAGGCTGCTGAGCAGCATGCAGGCTCGTGGTGGGATCACTGGCAGAAATGGGTGGCTGGAAAAAGTCGTGCTAAAAAGGTTGCTGCCCGGATCCCAGGCGACGGGGATCTGGAGGTGATCGAAGCAGCACCTGGTGCCTACGTCAGCAAGCGGCTGGATGCTGAGTAAGCTAGATGAAAAAGGCGCCAGCTAGGAATGGCGCCTTTTGGTGTGCATCGCGCATTGCTCATGTACGTGCTAAGTTGGTTTTGTTTGGACGCTCGGCCGCTAGACAGTTTAAAACGTTAGCGGCGGTCGGAGCGTTTAATTTCTCGGCTTGATAAAGTCGAGCATGATGTCGATGCAACGGTGTTTTGGTGGGGTGTCTTGGTAGTGCTGCTGCATGCAGCGCAGACCTAGGCTGCCCATTGCCAAAAAGCTATTAATTTCGGTGGCGAGGTAGTCGTCACGAATGTCGCCATCGGCTTGTGCTTGCTCGATTTTTTTTACAATGATTGCGTTGCGTTGTTCTACCGCTTCGCTCAATAGTCGCCAACTTTCAGTTAATTCTTCGTCGACATCCAGGGAGGCTCTGAAGATAAACCGCAGATCTGCATCTTGAGTGGAATGCAGAGAGTCATTCCAATGCTTTAAAAAATAAGCCTCTAGGCCAGCGTGCGCAGACTCGTGCTTTTCGAAAGTGTCTTCAAGCACCTCAAAAAGCACTTTTAGATCGCTTTTAATGCACTCGTTGAAGAGAGTTTCTTTGTTGTTGAATGCGCCGTATAAACTGCCAGGGTGGAGACCAGTGGTCTTCACCAAATCTTGCATTGAGGTTTTACTGTAGCCTTTTTTACAGAAGACACTTTTCGCTCTTTCAATAACCTCGGTGCGGCTGAAGGTGGCTGGTCGCGGCATATAATTTCTATTAGTCGTCTTTGTTTGTTTAATATCAAACGTTCAACAATACACGGTTCGCATTGCTGAAAATCCCCGCAATAATACACGCCTACTCTAACCAAATGCGTAAAAATTACACTTATGCACGATATGGTCATGTAGTGACAAAAGCCTTGTGGTTATGGCGCTTAAAGACCATTTCTACCTAGTTAACAGCAGGATGAAAATTTTGTTACTTAAGTAGTACTATTAATACTTTTCAATTTGAAGCATGACTCCTACAGTGATTGGGTGTGGCATATGCGCGACATCCCAGAGGAGCAAACCTCGTGCTGTTTTTCTTACGATTTAAAACTAGCACTAGTCGTGCAGTACTTATTCGTCATCATCCAGTTAATTTGTCGTTAGTCCTATCCAAGTGTCATAGAATTCTAAAGCGGTGTCCATTTAGGTAGTATTTACTCATCGGAAATTAAACCGCGCCATCCTTCGAGGTAATGAAATGCCAGCAATCACGGCTTTGCAATTTGAACAATTAATGGAGCGCGAGCTGCCCTTTGCTAAAACGATGGGTCTAGCTGTTGACGAGGTGGGTGAAGAGGAGGTGAAAGTACGAGCGGTTTATAACAGTGAGTTTTTGCGCCCAGGAGGAACGGTGAGTGGTCCCGTAATGATGGGGTTGGCCGACGCGGCAATGTATCTGGCGGTGATGGCTAGACTCGGCCCTGTTGCGCTGGCGGTGACGACGCAGTTGTCGATAAATTTTTTAAGAAAACCCGAACCAGGAGATGTTATCGCCGTGGCGCGTTTGCTCAAGTTGGGTAAGCGTCTGGCTGTGGGTGAGGTGGCCCTCTACAGTGCGAGTCATCCCGAAGATGAAATGGTTGCGCATGTGACAGCTACCTATTCCATTCCTCCTCAGAGTTCCAACCGTTCTGCTTGAGTTCTCTGCATCACGTTATCGCTCGATAAGGATTGGCTGCGCTGATGAAAATTGTTTTGAGCAGAAAGGGCTTTGATAGCTCCGCAGGTGGTGTAGCGAGCCCAATAACACCTAGTAATGAGCTGCTAAGTCTGCCCATTCCCGACCGGTTCTCTAGGACGCGTTACCGAGATCTAAGGGGCTGCAGGCCCTCGGTGGCCAAATGGGCAAACAGTTTGAGCAATGGTCGAGTCAAGCCAGGTGATGGGGTGCATCTTGACCCCGATTTGAATCGATCTTCCTTGCCTCGTCTGCCCGCGTGGACACCGGCCTTCGGCCAAGCGGGTGCGGCGCTTGGGCACTTGGATGCCATGGGCGTGGGTGTTGGCGACCTGTTCTTGTTTTTTGGCTGGTATCGGCGCGTAGAGCGTCATCAAAGTTGCTGGCGCTATGTGCCCAACGCGCCTGACTTGCATGTGTTGTATGGCTGGATGGCGGTTGGCAGTATTTGGCGCCCACCTTCACCTGTGCCGACGGCTTTGCAACAGCATATTCATACACAACGCGAGTTTAAGGGTAATAACGCTATCTATGCATCAGCAAGCGATTGGTGCGCAGGTGAGAAAACTGTTCCAGGATCCGGGTTGTGGCGTAGCTGTTGTGAGGAGCTCGTGCTGACAGGTGGAGACAGCCGCAGCCAATGGGTGTTGCCGTCATGGTTTTACCCTGAGGGGCGGGCGTCAACTTTAAGCTATCACCAGCGACTTGATCGCTGGCAAATGGACAACGGGTTGTGTCGCCTTCAGCTGGCAGCCCGCGGGCAGGAGTTTGTGCTCGATACCGAGCACTATCCCGAGGCTTTGGATTGGGCAGCTGGCCTCATTCAACTGGCTGAGGGGTAGAGTCCAAGGGGGTTTTTTGCGTCTATCCCATCCATAAAGGGCAGTTTGCGATCAGCGTGGGTGAGTAAGTACACCTTGCCAATCCAATTGGCCATTATCACGTGCGCAGTGTCGCGCCACACGTTGTCGAGTCGTCTGATCAACAGATTTTCTGGGAGTTCAGGGATTGTCCAGTTGGCGACGAGTGCCTCTCGAACTTGGGCTTCGTGCTCGCGCAAAATTGCGCGGCTTTGTCGGCTGAAGTAGTTGTCCACAAAAGGAGGGTAATCTTCGCGTTCGCCGGAGACAAAGCGGCCTAATTCGCGTTTGTATTCTTTGAGTAAACTGGTGGTGTCGTACTCGGGATGGCCTTGAGAAAAAACAAACCTGAAGCCGTCTTCGCTCACCGCCAAGAGGACGCCAATCTGATCGCTTGCCACCAAAATGTGCATGCCCGCCGTTGCAAGTGGCTTAGGATCAACAGTATTAAAACGCGAGTGGGGCACGCAAAATCGCGTGTTAATACGCTTGACCAGCGGGTGTTGGCTCTCTATGGCGTGGTGTTCGAATACGCCCCAGCATTTGGTGTCGAGGTGGCGGCGCTTAATATTGTAGCGATGTTGCCAGACCGCGTGGGTGGCAAGGCAAGAGCAGAACACCGAGGTGACGTGCTCGGCTGCCCAGTCCACCACAGCGCACAATTCGTCCCAGAAGGGCTCTAGGGTTAGATCGGGCTTGGTGACGTTGGCTCCGGTGATGATGAGTGCGTCTAGGCCCATTTCCCGCAATTCGTCAAAGCTCTTGTAGTGCTTATCTATGTGTCGTTTTGACGCCTCACTACGATCGAGCGATTCGACGGTAAAGGCATGGACATGAATTTGCACCACGCGGTTGGCCCCATCCAGCAATCGAAAGAATTGCCGTTCAGTTGCCTCTAGCGCGAGGTCTGGCATCATGTTGAGCAAGCCCACGTGCAGGGCACGAATGTCTTGGTGTTGTGCGGCATCTTTGCTCAACACTTGGCAGCCTTCTTCGCGTAGGCGTTCGAAGGTAGGTAGGTTGTTGTGGGCTACCAGTGGCATGGTGTCAGTCCTTTGCTGCTGTGTCGTGGCGATCGATGGAATCGGCCACTAGGTCCAAGAAATCTCGCTCGTCGCGCACAGCCAATACTTGGCGCGCGTCTACGGTGTAACCGTACTGCTGTGCCAAGCTTTCGTAGCGTGGTACGCGCGATCGAAATAAGGCTGGAAAGACCCATGTGACAAAGTCATCTGGGTCTATTTCGGCGACGTAGCGCAAGTTTCGTTCTCGCAGGTAGATCGCCAGTTGCTCGTCCAGAAATGTGGCGCGATAGTAAAGCGGCTTGGGGTGACTTTGAGCACGCTCTATCAGTAGCTCTTCGTCGGCACTGGATGCCTGCAGATAGATGACAACAGTGTGCTCAGCGAGGGTGTGCATCACACTTGGGTCGTCTAGCTCACACAAGCTACCGCCGGCATCATTGAGAAAGTTCTGGTAACCGTACAAACGTTGAGCTCTCTCTATAAAAGCTGGGACGTCTTGGAAGGTGCGTATTTCTGCGTCGTGGTGTAGTTTTTGTCGACGTTTAAATTCGGCTAGCTCAAGGCCAGCTTGCTCAGGGTTGCCAAGTTTTCCAAGAAAAGCCGAGAGCGGCGCAAGATTTTCAACGGTAAGGTTGCTGCGGATATAAATCGAGTCAGTGCGCAGCAATTCTT
>JBMYWE010000200.1:0-3084 GCA_049607125.1 Granulosicoccaceae bacterium
ACCGTACTGGGGTTGCGAGGTGTTCCCGAGAGTGTTCGTGAGGCGGCTATTAGCTTTGGCGCCAACAAGTGGTATTTGCTCACCAAAGTTGATTTACCGCTGGCTGGGCCTTCGATACGAGCTGGCATAAACCAGACGATCATGCTGTCGCTGGCAATGGTGGTTGTTGCTTCGCTAATCGGGGCTAAAGGACTCGGCGAAGATGTGCTTGAAGCGCTGCAGTACGCCAATGTAGGGCAGGGCATTTTGGCCGGTTTTGCGATTTTGTTCTGCGCCATGATACTCGACCGAATAGTGCAAGGTGGTCGCCGATGAAGCCCTTGGTTTTTGTCCACGGATTTATGGGTGGCAGCGAACAGTGGGCACTGCAAGCGCCGTTGGGGCGGGAGCGTGAGCTCATCTGTTTGGATTTACCCGGCTTTGGCAAAAACGCTCACCTTGAGCCTGTCACCAGCATTGCGGGATACGGCGCTTGGGTGTTGCAAGAGCTCGCTCAGCGTGGTGTACATCGGTTTGATTTACTCGGTCATTCGATGGGCGGGATGATTGTGCAAGAAGTGGTTGCTCAATCTCCTGAGCGAGTAAATAAATTGGTGCTCTACGGTACTGGGCCAAGGGGGGTGATGCCCGGCCGCTTTGAGACCATAGAAGTGTCTATGCAGCGTAGCCGGGATGACGGCCCCCAAAAAACAGCCCGCCGTATTGCGGCAACGTGGTTTTTACAACGTGAAGCTGCCGATCAATTCGCCGCTTGTGCTGAAATCGCTGAGCAAAGTAGCTTGGGCGCAATGTTGGCTGGGCTTGCTGCGATGAAGGACTGGAGCGGAGAGAGTTACCTTGCCTCTATCGCCGCTAAAACTTTGATCCTCTGGGGTGACGAAGATCGAGCTTATGCGTGGCCACAGGTTCAAACCTTGTGGCAGTCTATTCCCGATTGCCAGCTTGCGGTGGTGCCCGCCTGCTCTCACGCCGTACACATGGAGAACCCTTCTCTGTTTAATCAATTGGTGGATGAATTTTTGTCGACTAACTGACAGTTGTTGTCTCCGGTAGTCCGGCCCAGTGCTATTGTTCTCTCTTTTGCCGGAAAATAAATGAAAGCAGCTTACCCTGAACGCATCGTTTGCCTGACTGAAGAACCCACCGAAACCCTGTACTTGCTCGGTGAGCAGGACCGCATTGTGGGTATTTCGGGTTTTACTGTGCGTCCCAAACAGGCCCGGCGGGAAAAGCCTAAGGTCTCGGCGTTTACCAGTGCCAAGATAGATAAGATTCTCGACCTCAAACCTGATTTGGTGGTGGGTTTTTCTGATTTGCAAGCCGATATCGCCGCCGAGTTGATCAAGGCCGGGACAACAGTGTTGATTTTCAATCACCGCTCGGTGCAAGAAATACTCAACATGATTCTCACCCTCGGCTCCATGGTGGGCGCTGCTGACAGGGCTTTCACGTTGGTGGCGGGCTACCAGCAAAGGATCGGTGAGCTACAAGAAAAAGCAGCGCAAGCCAGTTTGAAGCCTCGTGTGTATTTTGAAGAGTGGGACGACCCGCAAATCACGGGTATTCGCTGGGCTGGGGAGCTGATAGAGATTGCAGGCGGGGTGGATTGTTTTGCCGACTTGCACTGGGCCAGCTTGGGCAAGGACCGCATCTTGGCCGACCCGCTAGAGGTCGTGAGGAGACAGCCAGACATTATTATTGGCTCTTGGTGCGGTAAGAAGTTCAGGCCTGAAAAGGTGGCCGCCAGAGCGGGTTGGCATAGTGTTCCAGCCGTGTGCGACGGTGAATTGCATGAAATAAAATCGGTGGATATATTGCAGCCCGGACCCGCCGCATTAAGCGATGGGCTGGAGCAATTGGTCGCCATAGTGGAAGCATGGAGACGGCGGGGTCAAAACACTTAGCCTGGTGGTTTTACATGAGTGCCCACTCAGGCGCTTTGCTGGTGCGGCTCGTCGTGGGCCAGCAAGTCCAGGCTATAGATCAGTATCTCTAAATCTTGAGGGTCGCGTTTGCTGACAAAACCCAGCGAGTGCATCAGGTGTTCCATTGCATGGTTATTGCGCAGCACGGTGCCCTCCATTAGCTGGAGTCCATGTTCTTTGGCGTGATCGATCAGTCGTTGCATGAGCTTTTTTGCCAGACCGTGCCCTGTCCAGTCGTCGCCAATGGAAACGGCAAACTCGCAGCTGGTTTTGTCCGGGTTTAAGCTGTATCTGGCGACGCCGATTAGTTCTTCACCCTGTTCGGTGGGGCGCATCAGCACCAATGCCATTTCGCGCACGTAGTCTATCTTGGTAAATTTGGCCAAGAGGTTGGGCGGCAACTGCTTTAACGTCTGCATAAAGCGATAGTAGCGCGCCTCGTCGGAGAGGCGGTCACGGGCAAAGGTGCCCAGTTGCTCACCATCTTCTGGACGAATTGGACGAATGGTGATCGGGCTGCCATCGTTGAGCTGAAACTTGCTCACCCATTTGCTCGGGTAGGGGTGGATGGCCATGTGGCCGTAGTCTACCTGGCTGTCCTCGCGCGTCTGCACCACCACATGGGTATTTTCAGCTATTACGCCGTTGGCATCGACCAGCAACGGGTCGATGCTCATGCTGTGCAGGTCGGCGATTTCGCAGGCGATGTTGGACACCCCGATCAAAAAGTCTCTCAAGGCTTTTTTGTCTACGCCTTCAAAGCTTCGGTATCGGTAGAGGTAAGGTGCAATGGCGGGGCTGTCCAGCAGGCGATCGGCCAAGAAAGTGTTGAGCGGAGGCAGCTGCACAGATTGCGCGTGCGCGCCTGTAGCCGAGCCAGAAGCACCCACTGGGCGCAGAGAAATCACTGGGCCATACTGAGGAGTGTTCATGATTTCAAGCACAAATCGCCGAGCGCTCTGACGGTGTAGCATGGGGGCGACGATCACCACGGGTAGCGTGCTGCCATCGTAGACTTTGCTGAAGTTCGCCAATAGTTGACCGTAGTGTTCGCGAACTTCATCGTCGGACTTGACGTTTAAATGCAAGCCGTCGACTTCCGTGCGGTAGTTGACGCAGCTGTTGCACAGCGCCAGCGAGACAGGGTAGCCAATGGCGC
>JBMYWE010000200.1:3094-5351 GCA_049607125.1 Granulosicoccaceae bacterium
GAGTTGGCAGGCAAGTTAAAGTGTTGCAGCAAGGTGTGGGCTTCAGGCAAGCGCATCACGCGGCGCCCCTCAGCTAGTACGCTTTTAACCAGCGCGCGCCCTTCATCAACTGCTGTCTGCTCGCGCCAGCCGCTGGCGTCTGGTACTTGTAATAGTAACCGTTGATTTTGCAAGTGTGCACAAAGATAACTATAACCATTGGCTGCCGATTCCGGGGTGCGGAAAGTCGGTATTTTTTTCTCGCGCAGTAGCTCGCGAGCACTGGCCGTTAGACTCTCTCCCATAAAACAACTAAACAGCGGCATGTTATTGGGGCGTTTTGCTTGGATAGTCGACTCGGCCACAGCGGTGCTGTCTATCCAGCCGTCTGGGGCATGTACCACCATCAGAGCGTCCACGTCTTTGCTCTGCGCTAGCAACTCGGCCACTTCGGCGTGAACCTCGGGAGCCATATTGCGGCCGCGTAGCACAATGGGATTGCGGCGCGACCACTCGGTGCCTAGGAGACTATCGAGCTTGAGTGTGGTCTCAGCGGAAAACTGTTGAAGCGCATGGTTTTTGTTTGCTAAACGGTCGGCGATAAGTGAGGCGGGGCCTTTGCCATTGGATATGACCCCCAGGCGGCTTCCGCGCAATTTGGTGTCGCTACTGAGTATTTGAGCGGCTGAGAACAATTCGCCAAAGCTATCAACGCGCACTGCACCGGCACGCGCTAGTGCTGAGTCATTCACGTGGTCGTAATTCAACAATTCGCCTGTACGGCTGAGTGCATCGCAATATTGTCGTCCGGCTTCGGGAGATTTCATCACAACCACTGGCTTGGCACGCGCGGCCGTTGACAAGGCGTTGAGAAACTCACGCGCCGAGGGGATTTTGTCCAGATAAATCAAAATGGCGTGGGTGTGAAAATCGTGCAGCAGGTAGTCGAGCACCTCGCTGATGCTCAGGTCGCTCTCTTTTCCGGGTGTAATAATGGTGGAGAAGCCGACGTTGTTGCTATGCGCCCAATCCACCACCGAGGTGCACATCGCGGCTGAGTGCGAGATCAGCCCCACATGGCCTCGACTGACGGGCTGGGAGGCGGGCGTGAGCATCAGATTTGCCCAAGTGTTGACTAAACCGAGACAACTGGGGCCTAGCAGGCGCACGCCGAGCTCGCGTGCTTTGTCGGCGAGCTCAGAAGGCGTGGTGCCCCAATTATGGTTGTTGGCAAATCCGCCTGTCATCACCATGGCGTGTTTGATCCCTCGTGCTGCACAGTCTTCAATGATGCGTTCGACCGTGTGCACGGGGCTGACTATAACCGCCAGATCAACAGATTCAGGCAGGGCCTGGGCGGTGGGGTAGCATTTGTGTTCGCCTACGGTGCGATAACCTGGGTTTACCATGTACAACTTGCCTGTAAAGCCGCCGCCTATCAGCGCCTCAAACACGCGACCACCGAAGGACTGTGTGCGCGAGCTCGCGCCGATCAGTGCGATTGACTCAGGCTCAAAAAGCGGTTGCAAGTAGTGCTCGTGCATGACAAATGTGTCCGTTGCCTAGGTGATCATTCTGGCGCAGCGCTCCCCGATCACTAAAAGGGAGGCTCCTATCAATCGTGCTGTCTTATGCCTGCATTAATGCAGGATTCGAACCCGAATACACGGGCTCTTCATTCCTTAACGAAATGATGATGCAGCGCAACAAAATCAAGAGTAGCGCAGCTGAGCTGCAAGTAAAATTGCCAATCGACAACTTGCGAATAATAGGTTTAAGAAAGACACCATTCTGTGAAATAATGCTTAATAAATGCATGGATTCGCAGTTTTTCCAGCAGATTATTTGCACGTTGTTCTAGCGGAAAATAATGCTTATTTGACTTGCTGCGGTGCAAAATAAAACACGAAATAGGAGTGAGATAAGGTGAGTACAGCCTATATTACCCATCGAGATTGCCAGCGGCACGATATGGGTGGTGATCATCCAGAATCTCCCGTTCGTTTGCGTGCAATTGATGATGCTCTCTTGGCCCAGCAGCTCTACGACTTTCTTCGCCACTTCAATGCCCCCCAAGCGACTACCGAGCAGTTGTTGCGTGCTCATCCGCAGTCTTATCTGGACCACCTCGAATCGCTGGTGCCCGCCGACGCCGAGGGCATCGTGACCATTGACGACGACACCATCATGAACAGCTACTCGTTGTCGGCGGCCAAGCACGCAGCAGGGGCCGGTGTGTTGGCGGTGGATAAAGTTATGTCGGGTGAAGTGCGTAACG
>JBMYWE010000201.1:0-5329 GCA_049607125.1 Granulosicoccaceae bacterium
CAGGCGGTTGACCAATGTAGACTTACCGGCGTTAGGGCGACCGATAACCGCAATGCGAATACGTTTGGGTCTGGCGAGAGGGTCTTCTTCGGGTGCGGGGCTGGGTGTGATGCCAAGCGCGGCCGCTGCGTTTTCCATCATTTGCGACACGCCGCGATTATGTGCCGCAGCGATGGTCTGCGGCTCACCCAAGCCGTAGGAGTAAAATTCGATAGCGGCCTGGTCTTCGCCTACCCCATCAATTTTATTGACCACCAACATCAGCGGCTTTTTCAAGCGGCGCAACTGTTGAGCCAACTCGGTGTCTACTGCGGTGGCGCCGCTGCGCCCGTCCACCAAAAACATCACCATATCGGCTTCTTCAATCGCCAACCATGTCTGGCGCGAGATCATATCGCCAAAGATATTGTCGGTATCCAACAGACCACCCGTATCCACGACAAGGTAGTCAAAGTCCCCCACGCGCCCGTCGCCGTAGCGGCGGTCGCGAGTCAGCCCTGGCATATCGGCCACCAGCGCGTCGCGCGTTCGCGTCAGCCGGTTAAACAGAGTGGACTTGCCCACGTTGGGTCGGCCCACCAGGGCGATAACGGGTTTCACTTGGGCGCCGCCGTGTAACGAGCCAGATGCCCTTTTTTATCCAATACCACTAAGCTGCCTTCGCTGATTTTGGGCGTGGCGTAAATAGAAGCCTTTGACAAGCGCGCACGCGCCACCATCTCACCGCTGTGCAACTCGAGCCAGTGCAAATAGCCTTTTAAATCACCAACCACCAAATACTGCCCCATTACCACAGGTTTGCTCAGTCGACGACCGCGCAAGCCCTCTTGGCGCCACTGGGCGCTGCCGTTGCTTACATCAACTGCCGATATTTCGCCGTTGCTCTCCACCACATACACTTGCTCGCGGGCGGTGGCCAGCGATGAGATAGAGCTCAACTGACGACGCCAGCCGACACGGCCGCTTTTGCCATCGACCGCAACCAAGTCTCCGCGGCGGCTGCCGACCACAACGGCATCGTCAATGACTACCGGCTGTGTGTCCACGTCAACGATACGCTCAACGGGCGTGCCACCGCGCGGTTCAGAGATCACCGCTTCCCAAACCGGGCGGCCATTGCGCTCATCAAGGGCCACCAAGCGGCCGTCGTCGAGCGGTACCAGATAGCCACCAGGTACCCAGGCCGGAGCGGCCGAACCGCGCACTGCCAAGTCTGGCACCTGCGCTCCATAGCGCCAGAGTTGCTCACCGCTGACCACATCCAACGCCAAGGTGTCACCATTGGCTGCTCGTGCTAACACACGACCACCCGCGACCACTGGCGGCTCAAGTATTTCTCGATTGACCGAGGTGCGCCAGCGCTCGTTGCCGTTCTCGCGGTCCAGCGCAATTATCTGGCCCTCCCGCGAGGCGACGTACACGCTCTGCGGGTCAACCGACACACCGCTGCGCAACTCCTGCTCAAGCTCTTCACGCCAGACTGGATCGCCACCTTCCAAGGCCAGAGCCGAAACACGCCCCTCGGCCGATGCCACATAGACAATGCCATCTGCAATCACCGGCTCAAAGGACGCGCCAGCGTAGCGATTGCCCTCGCCCACACTGCGCTTCCATTGTTCGAGCACCAACACCTTGGGGCTGACAATCTCTTCAAGTGGCGTTGGAGGAATGGCGGGCGGTGCCGACCCACAGCCACCGAGCGCCAGCGTCAACAACGCCATCAGGGTGACGGGTTTGTGAATAGCCGGTGTTTTCATCAACCTTCTGACCCTTCTGCCAAGTCGTCGATTTTCATTTGCAGCAGCTGCTGATCAGCCACGGGTCCGCCCGCACTCAAAGCCTGTTGGAACGCCAATCGCGCTTCGCTCCTGTTACCCTGTGCCAGCAAAATATCGCCGCGCACACTCGACTGCAGCGATCCAAAACCCGGCGCCGGAACCTCGGGAAGCGCGGCCAGTGCGTCGTCGTATCGCTTCAACTCCACCAAGACACGCGCACGGCGCAGTGTGGCGATCGCTTGCACGTCGTTCTCTGCCGCGTTGGCTGCCACCCAAGCAAGTGTTGTTTCAGCCGCCGAAAAATCTTCGGCTAGAACTTGGGCTTTGGCCAATTGCAAGCCCGCTAGTCCCGCATACGGGGTGCTGCTGTAGTCGGCTTTGAGGGTTTCGAAGTGGCCACTTTGTACACTGGCGTCGGTGCTGGCCGCTACCTCGCCGTAGAGGTCGGAGGCTTCAGCTGCCTGCGACACCTCGTAGCGCTGATAACCCTGCCAGCCCAAAATAACGGCCAAGCCCAATCCGGCACCCAACATAATGGAGCGGCCGTTCTCTGCCCACCAAGCCTTTAGTGCCTCAACTTGTTGCTCGTCTGTCTCGTATGCCACTGAAATCAGTCCTTCTCGGTCAATGCGGTTAATTGTTCAACGGTCTGCGCGAAGCTCAGCGTTTGTTGCTCGCCGTCACCGCGCAAGGGCTTGAGGCTGAAACTGCCGTCAGTGAGCTCTTGCTCTCCAATCACCAGCGCCACCGCAGCTCCGCTGCGATCAGCCTTTTTAAATTGTGCCTTGGCGTTACCACCGGAGACATTGGTGGTCAATCGCAGGCTTGGCACGGCGTCGCGCAAACGCTCCGAGAGTCCTAGCGCTGCCATCTGAGCGGTGTCGCCCATGGCGACCAAATAAGCGTGCGCTGGCAGCGCTTGCTCAGCGCCCACTAACTCCTCGAGCAAAACCAACAAGCGCTCCATGCCCATCGCCCAGCCAACAGCCGGAGTCTCTGGGCCACCAATTTGCGTGACCAGCCCGTCGTATCGACCACCGGCACACACCGTACCTTGAGCGCCGAGGTGATCGGTAACCCACTCGAACACGGTGTGCGAGTAATAATCCAAGCCGCGCACCAAACGTGGGTTGATGGTGAAGTCGACACCGGCGCTGTTCAGGCCCTCTTGCAACTGAGCAAAGTGCGCTTGCGCCTCGTCGCCAAGGTTTTCACGCAGCTTGGGCGCCGCCTCTATCAGTGCCTGCATCTCGGGGTTTTTGCTGTCGAGAATGCGCAGCGGGTTGCTGCCCAAGCGCCGCTGGCTGTCTTCGTCGAGTTGTTCGCGGTGGTCGTTAAAATACTGCACCAGCTTTTCGCGATAGTTCGCTCGATCGGCGTCTGTGCCCAGCGTGTTGATCTCTAGGCGTACGGCGTCAGACATGCCAAGCGCCTTCCACAGACGCGCCGAGAGCAACATCAACTCCACCTCGACAAGCGCACCCGCCACACCGTAGACCTCAGCTCCCACCTGATGAAACTGGCGGTAACGCCCTTTCTGCGGACGCTCGTAGCGAAACATGGGACCCATGTACCAGATGCGCTGCGCGCCAGAGCGCATCAAGCCGTGTTGCAAGGCTGCACGTACACACGAGGCGGTGTTTTCCGGCCGCAGGGCGATGCTCTCACCGTGGCGGTCGGGAAAGGCATACATCTCTTTTTCGACGATGTCGGTGGCGTCGCCGATAGAGCGGCAGAACAAATCGGTGCGCTCGAGCAGTGGCGTGCGCATCTCCGCGTAACCGTAGGCCTGCATCAAGTCGCGCAGTCGACTCTCCAGCGCTTGCCAAGGAGCAATATCGGCGGGCAACAAGTCGTGCATGCCGCGAAGGCTTTTTATATTCATAGATCTCTAAAATACGGCGACCGCCAGAGGCGGTGATGCTTCAATCAATTGCCCAGGGCACGTGCCTGATAGGATTCCGGGAAACGCGATTGCAAAATATACTGATAATGCTCGGCTACCACTGGCCGCTTTAGCGCCCGGGCAGAGCGAACCCCCACGGCAGCGACGGCCGCACTCATCTGACCAGCCTTTTCCAGTGTTTGGATATTGTCCAGCGCCTCGGCAAAGCGCCCGTCTCTAAACTGCAATTCCGCTAACCCAAAGCGCGCTTTGTGGTAATCGGATTTTTCTTTCAGAGACAATAAGAGAAACTCTTCAGCCAACTCGTAGTTGCGGTCTTTGATTGCACAGGTGGCGGCATTCTCGTAGGCCAGTGCCGGTGCACGGTGCAAGGGGTTTTCAGCCACCGCTACAAACTGCTTGACGCCATCGCGCATGCGGCCCGTCTCGCACAAAAAGACACCGTAGCTGTTGGCATACTCGGGTTGGTCGGGCGCCAGTTCTACCGCACGACGCAGGTAGCGCTCAGCTTTGTCTTTGTCGCCAAGGCGCTGCTGAATCAGCCCATTGACGCTGTTGGCCAAGGCGTTTTTGTCGCTCTGGTCCACTGCCTTCTCGGCTTTGGACTTAGCCAGCTGCATCTCGCCTTCGTTGAAATAGCGCAGGGCCAACTCGGCATTCACCTGCGCGGCTTTGTCGAGATTGACTTCGCGCATGTTGCCACTAACGGCACAACCACCTAAAACAAGGGTCGCGCTCAAGATCAAAGGAACTGCTGCTTTCACGAGTGGGATTCTCCGTATCGTGGCGCGGCGAATTTTTTCGCCATACGCTGAGTTTTGTCATCAACTTCACCGGCCAACTGACCACAAGCGGCGTCGATATCGTCGCCACGCGTACGTCGTTTGAGCCCGCGTACACCGGTTTTGTTCAGCTCTTCCCAAAAACGGTCAATGGCTTTGTTGCTCGACACGTTGTAACCCGCTCCCGGAAAGGGATTAAAGGGGATCATGTTCACCTTGCACGGCAAGCCGCGCAGCAATTTGCCCAGCGCACGTGCGTGCTCGGGTTGATCATTGACCCCCGCCAACATCACATACTCGAACATAATGTGCGATTTGTGATCTCGGGTGACATAGCGTCTGCAAGCGTCGAGTAGATCTTTGATCGGATACTTCTTGTTGATCGGCACCAGCTCGTTGCGCAGCTCGTCGGTGGGCGCGTGCAGCGACACCGCCAGCGCCACATCCACAGCCTCGCGCAGCCGGTCGATGGCTGGCACGATACCCGATGTACTGACGGTGACACGGCGTTTGCTCAAACCCCAAGCCATGTCATCCAACATCAAGTTTAGTGCAGGGACGAGCGCATTGAAGTTTGCCAGTGGCTCACCCATGCCCATCATCACAATATTGGTCACTCGTCGAAAGCCAACGGAGGCGTAATCGGGGCTGTCGAGCAGCTGCTGCGCCAGTACCAATTGGCCGGTGATTTCTCCAGTGGTGAGGTTGCGATTGAAGCCCTGGCGCGCCGTGGCACAAAAAGAGCAATCGAGGGCACAGCCCACCTGCGAGGACACACACAACGTGCCGCGATCCTCGGTGGGGATAAAAACGGTCTCGACGCTATTACCACAGCTGAGCTTAAAGGCCCACTTGCAGGTGCC
>JBMYWE010000202.1:0-5313 GCA_049607125.1 Granulosicoccaceae bacterium
GTCCAACCGGGAATAACTTGGTTTAACCCGAAACTGATGGGCTCGCCTCGGTCTACCGAACTGTCAAACACGGTGCCGTCGATGAGGGTGCCGTGGTAGTGCACCTTGACCCGATCGGAGGCGCTGGGGTGAGCACTGCCTGTGCCAGCTTCCAGCACTTGGTATTGCAGGCCGGAGGCGGTTGTCTGCACACCCTCTTTGCCGGCGTTGTCGGCTAGGTAGGCCTCACCAGCGGCGATGTTGTCGGCTGCTTTGCCGCTGTTCATGAAGTGGTGCACGATGTACCAGAGGGCACCGAGCGCGAGGAGGGCGAGTACGAATTTCATGGCTTGTCCTGTGAGTGAGTGTGGTTACTTGTGTGCGGTCTATGCTGTCAAAAAACGTGCGGGTAAATCAAGCTGAGCGACATGGCAAAACAGACGGTGACGACAACCGGCTTGACCAGTGTGGCGCCTTGATTGATCACCATGCGCGATGCCGTGAGCGCACCCAGCAGTTGGCCGAGGATCATCACGGCTCCAACAGCCCAAAGTACATCGCCGTAGACGATGAAATAGAGCAATGAGCCAAAGTTGCTGCTGAAATTGAGCAGCTTGGCATGTGCTGTTGCTTTGGCGACGTTGTAGCCAGCCAACGCCACGAAGGCCAAGCACATAAAGCTGCCAGTGCCCGGTCCAAAAAAACCGTCGTACAGCCCCAGTAAGGGGCAAGCAATCAGTGCAAAGCCCATGGGGGCGAGCAGTGGTTGTCGGTCCTCGTCACTGATGTGAGGAGACAGTAAAAAATACAAGCCGATGCCAATCAGCAGGATAGGCAAGTAGATGACTAACTTGGCGGCGCCTAGATACAATACGAGCCAAGCCCCTACGGCAGAACCTACCACCGTTGTCGCGACTGGCAGGCGCATGCGGCGCCAGTTAATTTGACCGCGGCGCATAAAATACACCGTCGCACTCAGTGTGCCAGCACTGCCTTGTAACTTATTGGTGGCTAGCGCCGCTGCAGGCGGGGCACCGGCGAGTAGCAAAGCGGGGATAGTCAACAGGCCGCCACCGCCAGCCACTGTGTCCACCCACCCGGCTATGGCGGCCACGACAAATAAAGCCAATAGCAGTTCTGGGCTGAGCAGCATAAGAGGTGATTCGGGACAAAATGGTAGCGCAGCAGTATATCAGTTGCGCAGTGGGCTTGGAGAGAGCTAGCTGGTGTAGCTGGCCAACAGCGACACCAGTACACGGCGAAAAGGAGGGGCGTCGTGCTGACGCGGAAGATCGCCCCAGGGCAGGTTTTTAACGCGCAATTGTGTCGCTACACCTGCGGTGTGGGAGTAGCCCTCGATGCCACCGGGCCACGTGCTCCAAGCTTGCAGCCCGATGGGGCGGATGCGCAAGCAGTGTTCGTCCTGCCCGCTTGTGTTGCATTGGGTTAAAACAGAAGACACTTCGATGTCTTCGGTGCTCTCGCCCGCGGGGGTTTGTTCTAGCACTCGGATTAGATCAACACGTATGGATGAGCCGTCAGCGGGCGGGTTCTCGATGTGGGTGTAGCGCACTTCGAGCGTCCAGTAGTATCCGGGCTCGAACTCGAAGCCGTGTATGGCGTCGTAGAAATAACTCCATTCGCTCTCGCTGGGTTTTCTGACTTGCAGGCACCTTTGCGGCGCGACCCCTGTGCAGTCCACCTGTTCGGGGGCGACATACAAAGTGTCGGCAGACTCGTCGCCCCGAACGCCCTCTGATAGGTTTTGTGAGTCGCTAACGGAGCAGGCGGCGAGAAGCGCCAGCATCGCGACAGAAAATCTGATTCGCCAGCGTTTGATCATCATACTTTTACTGCCCCAATGGCCTATGTAATTGGCGAGTATAACCAAACTTAGCCAGTTCGAGCATGACCATAATATTTCTAGGCAGCCCCATATCAGGTGCAAGACATGCACTCTTAACGAAGGCCGCCTTTGCGAATGTTTGGCCCACTAGCCCGCCGCTGCTGCCAATGGCGGATGCCTCAGGGGCGAGAAGGCTGTACTGGGTTAGCTCGTTTCGCCCGAGAACATCCGCTGCGCCCATGCAAGTAAGGCAGATTCGTCAGCCGCCAGTTGCACGGCCATGCCATCCGAGAAGGTGTCGAAAGCGGGAATACTCGCCGTACCCACCCCGACCAAAACCGGCACCTGGTGCTCTAGCGCTTGGCCAATGACGTTGCAAAACCCGCGACCCGCTGCTTCTTCAGGGCCAAATTTATTGAGGATAAATAGATCGGCCTCTTGCATGGGCTGGGTTTCCACCGCAGACACCGCTTCTGCGATGCCAACGGGGTTTAGGCGGCAGGCATCGGAGCCTGCACCGAGGCTCTGCGTAATTTTTATTCTGGGCCCGTCTGGCAACACATTGACTTCCATATCGCAGCCGTTGTCGTAGCTGGTGGTGTAGTCCATCGCCTTGACGATCCCAGTCAGCCTTTTCTGTTGGCTCTGCAGGGTGTGCGCGACAGTGCTCAGCAGGCGGTCTATCTCACCTGGGGTTTTGGAGCTGATGTAGGCGATGTTCATGCGGTGTGTCCGTCAAATTAACATGCTTTATTTTTGCATTATATAGCTGTCGAGGCCAGGCGCTTACTCTGTTTGCATCGCGGGCCATCGATAGGCAGGTCAGCGAATAGGGTCAGCCAGATTCCTGATTGTCTTGCGAGAGTTTGTCGTACACAAATATCGGCAAGAGCGGACGGTCGTCGATGCGGTCGAACCATTCGGGATAGGGGATAGCCGCGGCAACTTGATCCGCCGATTGGTAGATAAAAATGGCCCGTTCTATACCGGTATTAGAGAGGGTTTTGATGGTGTATACAGAGGGCATCACCTCGGCCGGAAAGTGGCTGCCAAAGCGGGCATCTTCAAAGGCGGTGGCCGCCTCATCGCCCGTCAGTTCACGCGCGTCTACTCGGGTGAAGTGCACCTCGTGGAAAACGGCTTTGAGTTCAGAGTCTGGTTTGTCTTCTTGTGCCGCCAACACAACGGGCACCACGTCGCCGTAAAATGACCAAAAGTAGCGTTCACTGGGGATTACTACGTGCCCAAAAACCGTACAAGCCACTTGTGCGTACTGGGCGATTACCTCGTGTTCGATTGCCGTCACGGCTTTTTCGGGAGCGTCTTCACAGCTTCCAAACAGAGGGTCTACACCGTCGTTGGCTTGCGCTTGAAGGGCGAGCCACGGCGCGCAAAGGGTGAGCGATAGAGCCAATAGGACTGGTTTCATGCTTATTTGCTTCCTGAGCTTGGTGAGGTTTAGCTGATGCGCAACATTGTACAGTCACTGAGGCTGAAGCAAACCGCTTCTCGCAACCCTTAATTAAACAGGGTAGGTGAAGCGAGATTATCTGACTGTATTTGAGAGAAACAGAGTAGGGTGAGTAGCCAAAAAGTGCCACCGATACGCAGTTGTCTTCAACTTAGCCGCGAGCGTTTCAGCCCACTTGTCCGCTCGAGCATTGGCTAGGTACATTTAGCCAGTTGAGTGGAATCTATTGGTGTTTTTTCAATTCCAAGAAAACGAAGAAAAGGGGCATTGGCCTTCCTCTAGCGTAAAAGAGCGACGGCGGAAAGAGTCTTCTAGCACGCTTGCATCAGAGATTCTGTCCATCCTGAAGTGACGAAAGGCCTCTTTGTGTGGGTCAAAACCCACGAGATACCAGTAGGGAGAAAGCACAAGCATGGCATGCGGGTCCGCCGCGCGCAGCGTCTTGCGTCCCAGTCGGTCGGTATAGCTAAACTGTATGCGCTGGGTATTGAGAAACCCGGTTTCAAAGGCGGGCAGCACGGAATCGTCTAGCCCTTTTTCGTCCAGGGGCGGCATGTCAACACTGGGCCGGCCAATGTAGACGCTGGCCAGAATTTTTCGTAGTTCAAGAATGCGGTCACGCGGCAGTGATTGCTCAATTTTGTGCAGCCCTGCGTCAGCCAAGTGAGCAAAGGGCAATGCGTGCGTCTCTTTGAGTACCGCGATGGATATAAGCAATGCGAATGCTTCGGAGCTGGTGAGTTTAGCGGTTACCAAAATAGAGCTCGGATCGAGATATATCCCGCCGCCCGGGCCCGAGCTGGTTCGAATGTCGAAGCCCTGTTCACGCAGCACAGCGATGTCGCGTAGTACGGTGCGCCGTGAAACCTCCATTGAGGCCGAGAGGTAGGCAACGGTTGTCGATCCGCGACGGCGCAGGAGCCGTACCAGATCGTCTTGTCGGGTCTGTGTCTTCATGCAATCAAGAATACCACTTAATGGTGACAATATTTGGCACCAATAGCTGCCAGTATGAGCCCTGAAGACCCAAAAAACCTTTTGAACAAACACGAGGAAAGCACTATGAGCAACCAAGCAATCAATCCCGCATCACTTTACCCATCACTACAAATGGGGTTTTCTCAGGCGGTGAAATCCGAAGGCAAGGTGACTGTCCACATCTCGGGGCAAGTGGCTTGGGACAAAGACAGCCAGTTGGTCGGCGGCGACGACGTCGGGGCGCAGGCAAAACAAGCGCTGGCCAATCTCAAAATTGCGTTGAAGGAGTCCGGTGCCCAAGTGAGCGACTTGGTTCGCATGCGCACGTATGTGGTTAACCACAACCCCGCCTTGTTTGAGCCCATTGGCCAGGCGATGGGCGAATTTTTTGCGGGCAACTTGCCTCCGGCCAATACGTGGATAGGTGTGCAGACTTTGGCGCTGCCCGAGTTTTTGATAGAGATCGAAGCAACTGCGGTGATTGCTTAACAAACCGCCCAGCAGCCTCTTTTGCGTGGCTGCTAAGTGTACTGAGCGTGCATTGAGTTGCGCTCAGTGCACCTAACTGCCAACGGATTTGGCTAGTGCCCTTTGTCTGTTCAGGTTACTCGCGTTGTCTGGCTAGGGTAGGTATCTATATAGCTTGGCAGCTCGTGCTGGTATTTAGTTCTTAACCAGTTCTGGCGGCAAGGCGGATTTCAGTGCGGTGTCGAGCTCGCTCATGTCGAAATCTGGCAATAGCTCATAGAAGCGTTGCCCCGATAACGCGTGGTCTGTATTCCACAGATAGCGCATTTCTTTGAGCTCTCGTGCCAGCTCCCACAAAGGCCCAGCGAGTGTCATCAACCACCAGGGGAAGGGCGTTAAGCTTGGTTTTATTCCCAGCAGCGGCTCTAGCGCCGTCTGGATTTCTACGGCGGTTAATGTATGGCCCGGAAAGGGGATGTCTTCGAATCGAGCAAGGCTCTCCCTTTGCTCCGCTAGAGCTACCGCTGCGCGCGCCCAGTCGGGTAGGTAACAAAATGCCTGTCTGGCCGTC
>JBMYWE010000203.1:0-5300 GCA_049607125.1 Granulosicoccaceae bacterium
AAAAACCTAGATCGGGTCATTTCTGAGACACGAATCACGAAAACACCCTCGCTCAAGACCGTTTCTGTAGCACAGGGGTAAGTTTGCCTGCTTTTTCGCCGCTATAGACCCCATGCGCTTTGCTTACGGGCCATGCAGAGAGCTTCAGTGCAACTACACTTGTGGCGATAAGTATTTGCAAACTAAGGCAGAATCAGCGTCATGTGTAAGCTCTGCGCACGTTGTTCAGTGTTGAAGCGCGAACAATTTCGCGGCCAATATTTAGCCATTCGTTCGGATGCAATTGCAGAAGAACGTACTCAGATGCGCCAGCTCAGGGATGACTAATTCATCGCCTGACTTTGCATCTTTACGATTTCTATTGAACTAGGGCGAGAGCTAGTAGAGGAATTCAGGTGTATAGACCATTTGCCATTTTTATCCCCGCGTACAACGCAGCACTGACGGTGCCCAGCGTTTTGGAGCGGATCCCTCCTGAGATGTGGGAATATTGCGTGGGTTGCTATGTCATCAGCAAAGCCAGCTCGGACAACACCATTGAAGTAGCGCAATCTCTGCGCAGTCAGTACCCCAAAGTAGAGGCAATCGGTGGCGACACCAACTTGGGCTACGGCGACTCGGTTCGCACGGGCCTGGAAGCCTGTTTAAAGAACAAAGAAGCCGAGTACATTGTCTGCCTACACGGGGACGGTCAGTACCCGCCTGAGAGCATGCCATCCATGCTGCAGTACATGCAGGAGAACAACACCGATATCCTGCAGGGCTCACGCCACAAATTTAACACCGCTCGCGCCGGCGGCATGCCCATGTACAAAGTGATCGGCGGCAAAATTCTCACCGCGATGGAAAACTTGGTCTTTGGCTTGAAAATGACCGATTACCATTCGGGCTACATGATGTATAGCCGCCACGCGCTGGAAATGCTTCCGATAGAAGAGCTGAGTTACTACTTTGACTTCGATCTGGAAGCTATCGCCGCCGCCAAAGCTATCGGTCTGAATATCGACGAAGTCGGCATTCCCACCCATTACGGCGAAGAGGAATCCTATCTCAACCCCTTTCTGTACGGCACTTTTTGCCTGAAAGTCATGGGGCTTTTTATACTGGGTAAATACCGTCGTCTCGCCAAAGTGCAGCACGCCAAGGCGAAAAACTCATCAGAAAAAAAAACGATTGAATTAGAGACTGAGGAAGCAAGTTCATGAGCAAAGTTCTAGTTACCGGCGGCGCAGGGTACATTGGCAGCCACGTCGTCAAACTACTGACCGGCCAAGGTGAAGACGTGGTCGTGCTCGATGATTTGTCGACGGGATTTGAAGACGCCGTTTTGGGTGGTGCATTGCTAGTCAAAGGCAACACACGAGACCGCGAGCTACTTGACAAGCTAATGAGCGAGCACGACATCGACACTGTCATGCACTTTGCCGCGCACACTATCGTGCCGGAGTCTGTAGAAAATCCGCTCAAGTACTACGCCAACAACACGATTGGCACACACACGCTACTGCAGGCTTGTCAGGACCACGGCATCAAATATTTTGTATTCTCTTCGACAGCCGCCACCTACGGCGACGCCCCCAAGGGTGCCTGCTCTGAAGAAATGGACACCGACCCTATCAACGCCTATGGCATGTCCAAGTTGATGAGCGAGCGCATGCTGCAAGACCTCGACCCCGTGTGCGAGATGAACCACGTGATCTTGCGCTACTTCAATGTGGCGGGCTCCGATCCAGACGGCGAGATAGGCCAATCAACAGAGAAAGCCACTCTACTTATCAAAGTGGCGGCTGAGCACGTCGTTGGTAAACGCGAGAAGCTCTACATTTTCGGCACCGACTTCGACACCCCAGACGGCACGGGCATCCGCGACTATATCCACGTCTCCGACTTGGCGGCCGCGCATATCAGCGCCTTGAAATACCTGCGTGAAGGAGGCAAGAGCACCCTGCTTAACGCAGGCTATGGCCACGGCTATAGCGTGCGCGAGGTGATTGAGACCGTGCAAAAAGTGGCTGGTCCAGAGATCAACATGAACGTTGAAGAGCAGCCTCGACGCGCCGGTGATCCACCGAGCCTAGTCGCCAAAGTCGACAAGATTCACCAGACTCTAGACTGGAAGCCCCAGTATGATGATTTGGAAATCATTGCCCGCACCTCTATCGACTGGGAACGCAAGCTGCTAAAAAAGCGCGGTGGCTAACACTTTAGTGCCAGCCCCATGATCTGCGAAGAGATGCCCGCCAATTTGGCGGGCATTTTTTTTGACTGCACGAAAGTCTATCGAAATAGTAGAGGAGCAAGCAGAAGACGTCGTGACGGCGCAGCCCGTGACCAACTAGACTTCGATATCGAGACGCAGACCCGCTTCGTCGCAGACTCGGCGCGCCAATACTTGAGCAAAGGCGCGGTAGATAGCGGTTTGCACCGTCACCGGTGCACTGTCAAAGAAGCCATCGCGAACGCGATAGGCAAACACTTCGGTGATCGCCACAACACTGTCGGGGCTGGGCATGTCACTGACAAAACCCGTCTCGCCGACATAGTCGCCGTCGCCCAACAACTGCAGCGACTCGCCGCTCTCGGACTCAACCCGCGCCAGGCCGTCGGCCACTAGGTACAGCGCACCCGCCACCTCACCGCTGGCCACCAATTTGTCGCCGCGCTCAAACTTGACCAGCTTGCTGCCACGCAGCAACTCGGCCAGTTCAAACTCGCTGAAGTTCTGGAAAAAACTGTGCTGTGACAACACCTGTAACATTTCGCCGGGCTTTTTGTGGCCACCGTGTACCAGTTCGTCAATCACTTCACGCAGGGCCGCCGCCATTTCCCGTCCGCTCTGGAAGCGATTCTCGGGTTTTTTCTTGAGCGCTTTAACCAAGATCGCGTTCAGACTCATGGGCAGGTGCGGCATATGGCTGTGCAGCTGCGGTGCCGGTCGGCGCATGACAATACTAAACAACTCTTTCACCTTGCGCGCGTTAAACAATCGCTTGCCAGTGAGCATTTCAAACATCACAGTGCCGAGCGAGTAGAGATCTGTGGCCGGGCCCAGTGGCTGACCTTGGATCTGCTCGGGCGACATATAGTTGGGCGTACCCAGCGATGCCTTGCGCCCCGCCTCGGAAACTTGCTCCATCGGTACAGCGATGCCGAAATCCAGAAGTTTGGCACGGCCGTCGGGGGTGAGCATGATGTTGGATGGTTTGACGTCACGATGGATAAAACCCTGCCCGTGCAGGTAATCCAAGGTTTCGCAACACTGAATGATAATTTCCAGCACCTGCCGCACTGGTAGCAGTTCTTGCCCCTTGCCGTGCGATTTGAGCGTGGTGCCTTCCACCAGCTCAAGCACCAAATAGTTGAGAGTCTGCGTGGTACCGACATTATAGAGCTTGACGATACCCGGGTGCTGAAGGCGCGTGGCCGCCGCAACTTCGGTTAAAAAAGCACGGTAATGCGCCGGCTTTCGCTTGATCGGCTCTTCGTCCCCCATGCCGAGCTGCTCGGGCGTCAGGCGCTCAGATATCTTGATGGCAACCGCGCGCTCTTCACGTGCGTCCCAGGCACGGTAAACCGTACCGCAGGTACCTTTCCCCAGCACGCCCTCGATATGGTAGTGGTCTATTTGATTGGGACAGGCGATCTCGTTGTCCGCCGGTCGAGCCACAGGTGCCATGCGCCTTGATGATTCTCTTCTATCTGAACTTCACACTATAGCAAAGCTGCTGAATTTAAACTTAAATCTCTGCGCCTTAGCGCAGCATCTTAAAGTACTTGCAAAGCCTCAGTCTGCAGCCCTTGCATATCACCATTCGACATAAACACCACGCAGTCGGTGCTCTGCACACACTGCTGCAAGGCTGCCAAGGCCTGAGGTTTGTCCTGACAAAACAACAGTTTTTCGCCCAGACCGTCGCGCAGCTCTCGCGCCGCAGGGGATTCGGGGTCCAGGGCGAAGACCAGAATTTGCTCTGCCCGCTCCAGCGCTGTTGGCAACGCCGCCGTGTGCGCTCCAGCCCGCATACTGTTGGAACGCAGCTCGACCACCGCCAGCAGTCGTTTGTCTGGGTGTCGCTCCGCCAACCCCGCAAGCGTGGCACCAATAGCGGTGGGGTGATGAGCGAAATCATCATACAACACGGCCCCGCGGCGTTCACCGAGAAAATCCAAACGCCGGCGAACGCCAACAAACTGACGCATAGCCTCGCAGCTGTGTTCGACAGTCACACCCGCGTGCCGCGCCGCCATGATCGCCGCCACCGCGTTCAGCGCGTTATGACGGCCGGCCATCTGCCAAGGCCGAACCCGGTGCCGCTTCCCGGAAAATTCGAACTCTATAGCATCATTTGGCTGCTCTTCGCACAACTGCCATGGCGCTTGCGCGTGTTCGGAGAAGCTCTCGGTCTCTGACCAGCAACCTCTTGCCAGCACATCTTGCAGAGCCCCGGCATCGGCATTAACCACCACCCGCCCCTTGGACGGCACGCAGCGTATCAAGTGATGAAACTGGCGCTTGATCGCCTCCAAATCATCAAAAATATCGGCGTGGTCAAACTCCAGATTGTTGAGAATCAGTGTATTGGGGCGGTAGTGTACAAACTTGCTGCGCTTGTCGAAAAACGCCGTATCGTATTCGTCCGCCTCGACCACAAAAAACGGCGATTCACCCAGCCGCGCCGAGACATCAAAATTGCCCGGCACACCACCGATGAGAAAGCCCGGTTTGAGCCCCGCGTGCTCGAGCAGCCAAGCCAACATACTGGACGTTGTGGTCTTGCCATGGGTGCCCGCAACAGCCAGCACCCAGCGCTCGCGCAACACCACATCCCCCAGCCATTGCGCCCCCGAGGTGTAGGGGATCCGGCTATCCAGCAACGCCTCTACTTCCGGGTTGCCTCGAGTTAAGGCGTTGCCGACGATCACTAAATCAGGGGCTGGCTTGAGGTTGTCGGCGCTGTAGCCATGGCGGAGCTCGATGCCGAGCTGGTCGAGCTGATCACTCATCGGAGGGTAGAAGGCGCGGTCAGATCCAGACACGCTATGCCCTAGTTCACGCGCCAAGCGCGCCACGCCACCCATAAAGGTGCCGCAGACACCCATAATATGAATATGCATCAGTTTGGTCCTACGCAGGTGGCGGCAGGATACTAGCCATCACCACCGCACTCAAAAAGAAGAAAGCCAACGCCAGAGACGCCGAGGTGACTCGATCAAACTCGCAGGCCAGGCGCAACACGCGCGACCACACCAGCAAAGACCACATAATGAGCAGCACCTGCCCCATGCCCACCCAAGCGGGC